>NZ_JBLVXX010000060.1:0-22275 GCF_048283985.1 Enterobacter cloacae complex sp. 6730903
TTATGGAGCCACGGTTGATGAGGGCTTTATTGTAGGTGGGCCAGTTGGTGATTTTGAACTTTTGCTTTGCCACGGAACGGTCTGCGTTGTCGGGAAGATGCGTGATCTGATCCTTCAACTCAGCAAAAGTTCGATTTATTCAACAAAGCCGATAGACTTTCCTCCGACTGAAACAACAGGATGATTGAGCCCATGCTTCGATACGAGTTAACGCCGAACAATGCAGGTTTTATACTGTGGGGAGATTCAGAAGCCCTGAATGAATTACATGAACTCATTCATTACATCGTGGATGAAAGCCCACTGATTAAAGTTAAAGACGGATTTATGTTATCCCTTGCCTATGATATTCGTAAAGCACGGGAAGGTAATCGTCGTGTTGAGCAACATCAGTATGATCAACATGATACATATAAGCTTTATGGTGTTGAGCTTTTATGGCCTCTGGTCCTGGTACAGTCCTCAATACTCAGAAACTCAATGGGTTATATTCAGACAGACAAAAACCAGCTGTCTGTCATGTATGCCTTTGAATACCTGATAGAATCAGCATTAACAGAGTCTGAGAGAACAACGTCGAATGATATTATGCTAACAGTAAAATATGCATCAGACTCTGATTTTAATTTCATTGAGGATAATATTGACAGCAGGTGCTGCTATTTTATCAGCCTATCTCCGGAGCAAAGAAAAAAGCAGTTAATCAGTATTGTTCGTTCTTTTCATTCATTATGGGGTAAGTATGCCCGTGAAAAGCAGGACATAAAGATGCTGAACGAAATGAATAATACATCATGGGTCTGGCCGGACAATATCAACTGGTGAGCAACCACTGTCCGGCCAGTGAGTACCATCAGCGGGCTCTTTTACCAAAAATGTCCTCTGAACGTGACTGAAGCTGTTTGAGTGCTTCGAGCATGTCATCATTATCCAGTGAGCGCTGGGATTTCTTCCCTTCCTGCTTTGGCCGTCGTCGGGAAGGGCCATCTCCAGCGGGAATTGACTGAGAGCGCGTGTTATCCCGCTTGCTCTGCACCAGACTGATAAACTCCAGGGTTCGGCCAAGACGCTTGTTATCGACAATCGCGCCCTGGTCGATTTCTGACAGTCGGTCGTAGGTAGAGTAGGGAAGTAGCGTACCGTTCAGGCGCAGCTCTTTTCTGCCATCAGGATAGTGATACACATCGATATATTTACCTATTGCACGGCGACTCAGTTCGCTGTCTTCAATCAGGTACAACATTTTATCATATTGTATCGTCAACGATTTTGAGACTTTACGTTTTTCACGAACAGTGAAAATAAGCCCCAGGTCCTCATCATGTTCTACAGCACGGTGTACGTCAAAATCATGTCGCGGTACTTTGCCAAAACGGCGGTTATAGTCAGCCATATAGGCCTCAGCGAAGTCATTTGCAGCCTCCATTGAACAAATGCCCTGTAACCGCAGCTCTTTGACCAGACGATCCTGTAAAGTGAGGTGAGCTCGTTCTACACGCCCTTTGGCGGGACTGGTTTCTGCACAGATAGTCTGGATGTTCAGTTCATGCATGGCTCGCCCAAACTGAGTATGCCCGTCTCCGCCTGTGGCGTGTTTATTGTTAACACGAAAAACACCGGCTTTATCGCTGTACAGTGCCAGCGGTTTACCATGCTTATCGATATAGCGCCGCGTGGCTTCGAAGTAAGAAAACGTGGACTCCGATTTAACAAACAACAGTTCCATCAGTTTGCTGGTTGCATCATCAACATAGACCAGCGCGGTGCAGGCCGGGCCACGGCCTTCAAACCAGTCGTGATCACAGCCATCTATTTGTATCAGCTCACCAGTACACGGACGCCGGTACCGTGGTTGAGGGATCCTTGCGGCACGTTGTTTACGGGGAACCCATAAGCCAGCCCGCACCATGATGCGCCGGACAGTTTCTTTGCCAAGAAACAGTCCGTGGAGTTCTTCGAGCTTTTCACGCGCCAGAGTCGGACCGAAATCAGCATAACGCGTCTTGATCAGTTCCAGAGCCTGATCTGCGAGCCCGGGTGGCAACTGGCGGTTACCACGCATGCCACATCGTCTGCTGGCCATACCAAGCGGTCCGCCTTCACGGTAACGGGCAAGAAGTCTGCGGCATTGCCTGTCGCTGATACCGAGGTGCTCGGCCGCACGGCGCGTTGTGATGCGACGTTCAATGACGTCCTGTATAATCTTGATCCGGTTGATCTCTTTCAAAGTAAACACTCCTGAGCTTTCTGCGCTCATGATATGCCTCCCGGTAGTTTAAACGGACCAGTGAAGCTTACCATAGCGCGGACATCTGAATTGAGCCACAGGCGGACATTACTATTGAGCCATTACAACTTAAGTGCGCATAATCAGGATTATGTAAGATCAGCGTTAAGTAGTCGATTTATTTGAAAGTGACGTCGTCTTTAAGTTAAAATCACCTATAATCAATACCTACTGGAGCAGCTCATGGCTGACACCTACCTCCCCCCGGGCTTTAAAAAATGCAAATCATGTCAGCAAGTTAAACCCTTTGAACAGTTTGGAAAAGAGCTCAAGGGCAAGTTTGGCCTCAAGAGTAAATGCCGAGCGTGTATTAGCGAGAAAAACAAAACGTACGCAGCAGGCCCAGGGGCCGAAGTAAAGACGCAAAATAATAGGACCTACCAGGCAGAAAACAAGACTGAGCTCGCGGAGAAAATGCGCGTTAAGCGTGCGAAAGAAAAATTTGGTGATCGCTATAATTCCTACCTCGCTTCTTTAGAGTCCATGAAAAAACTCAAATAATGTAATCGCCAACGGAGGAATAATGAATGTACATCTGAAATATGATACGATAAAGCACTATCACTTTGATTGGCTAACGCCTGCTGGCGACTATCCTAATTCAGCGGTTATGCTCGTAGGTTTCCGTGATGGGCGCTGGATTATTGTTCAAGAGTTCGGAAATGATTATAGCTGCTTCGAGGGCGTTCTGAAGAATGGTGATGATCTTAATACGGAGCCTAAATTCTATTCCGACTTAGAAAGCGTAGCGGTTGCTGCTTTTGGCATGATGAAGCAGATATATCCCCAGTACCAAGATAGCACGTTAGAAGAATTCCTCGCTGGATAAAATATTCTAGAAACCAAACTCGCCTTATTCGAAGGAAACTGACTATGTATAGAAAGGTTTTAGCTCTTTCAGCCTTACTGATTTCTGCTTGTTCCACCGATAATCCTCATAAACAAAGTATGCACCACAATGATTTTGAGCTTTCGGACTCAGCTGTAAAAATTCAAATCAAGTCTGGAAATAAGACAATCTCCGGCTCAGGTACTTGGATCGATGAACAACATATTCTTACAGCTTCACATTTATGGCTTGATGCAAGCAAGGATTATAGTCTAAGTATAATAACAAGGAATGGGAGCCAACCAGCAACAGTTATCAATATTGATGATCCTAAGAACCGGGACCTCGCTCTTTTAAAAGTAGAAAAAAATACTATTGTCAAAGCCCCACCTAATTGGAAGCTTCCAGTATGTGATAATGTTCTAGCTCCAGGTGAGTCTGTTTGGGTTCTATCGGGAATGTATAATACGCTTTCAAATACGTATGCTTCCCCCGACTCAACCTACTATTATAAAGGAATAGTTGGTTCTGATGGTTTGACTGCTTTTTATCAAAATGGAGTTAGTGGAAGCGCTGTGTTAAACCAATCTAAGAGTTGCTTATATGGTGTTGTGAGTCAACAAGACATTAAAAAGATCAATGTCTATCAGATATATATTACGAAGATTACTACAAATGAAATTATACGCGGATTCATAGGTTATAAAAATAATTAAATGAGCGTAATCTTACAACAGGCAATTCCGACGTTATCTGCGTTGGTCTACCTATCTGAACCTTTAAAAGGAACGTCTATCATGTATAAACTTTTACCCGCAATACTAGTCTTTCTTTCGGTGTTCCTTGGACTAATCGCTCTACTCAGTGCTATCAAAAATGGTTCTGATGAATTGGCGGTATTCCTCATTACACTTTCGGCGTGGTTCGCTGCTTTAAGTAAGTTTTATTCACTTAAACTGTATAAAAATAGTTAGCCTGTGAATCCAAATACAGTTGACAAGTATCCAGCACTGCCCCCGTGATTTATTCAGGTTAGAAGCATTCCCGGAGTGCAGGCTGGGATTAGAAAAGTTACTTTTCTTACGATGTACCAACCAATAGGGCACGACTTATCGTAATGCCTAATTACATATTACCTGTTTAAGTCGATCTAATAATTTCATTGGAGCAGACATGTCCCCGGAATTGGTATCAGGCATTGCACGAGTGGCGCATGAAAAGCTACTTTCAGTTTTGACGGAGTGCGGCACAAAGAAGACGAAAGGCACATGCCTTTTTGCAAGCTATCTTGTATGTTATTTAGCAAAAACTAAAGGTCTAGATGCTGTTGTTCGTGGGGGTAACGGTGCAGATGATGGCGGTATATTTACAGAGAGTGGTGGCTTTGGCCATTATTGGTGTGAATTGAACTTCGAAGAAGTGCAATATTATATTGACATCACTTCCGAGCAGTTTGGGTTTCATCCATACATAGTGAAACGCGTCAACGATATAACAGGATGGCCACGATATATTCCTGGTGATCAGGAAACGGTCGATAGTCATTTAGAACAATTATTACGCGACGGCTATACAGAATAGGCTGCGTATACACTATCGCAGCCTTTCAGGCTCTTAACCCTTGTGACCAGTTAACGGAACCACTCAGGATGACGCTGCCGATCAACGTTGATAACCTGCGAATTAAATTCAACGACATCCGCTGGAGTAAGCATTAATTCATCAGGATTTACAATAAATGGTCTTAAAACCACTTCGCCACCGTCTTCTTTTGCACCGTAGATATTAATAAGAAAGTGCAGTCGTTGATTTCCGTCAGCATTGCGTTGCCATTCTCTAAAAGTCAAAGTCTGTTTAATATAGTTTGTTAAAAGAAATGCGAATTCAGATTCTTCCGTTTGTGAGATACCGTTTTTGTTAGACATTTTTTTTAGTATCTTTCCGAGCATGGATACACAGGCATCTAGGGAAGGTGCGAATAAGCAGGTCATTTCTTCCCAAGCTGACTCGCTGATTAAAATTTCGCGGATCTGGGCCGATTTTTTTCCCGCAAACACATCGAATCAGCCTATTTAGGCTATTTTTTCCACCATTTCTGGCGTTATTTCCGGTTTTTACTGAGATCTCTCCCACTGACGTATCATTTGGTCCACCCGAAACAGGTTGGCCAGGGTGAATAACATCGCCAGTTGGTTATCGTTTTTCAGCAGCCCCTTGTATCTGGCTTTCACGAAGCCGAACTGCCGCTTGATGATGCGAAACGGGTGCTCCACCCTGGCACGGATGCTGGCTTTCATGTATTCGATGTTGATGGCCGTTTTGTTCTTGCGCGGATGCTGCTTCAAGGTTTTTACCTTGCCGGGACGCTCGGCGATCAGCCAGTCCACATCCACCTCGGCCAGCTCCTCGCGCTGTGGCGCTCCTTGGTAGCCGGCATCGGCTGAGACAAATTGCTCCTCTCCATGAAGCAGATTACCCAGCTGATTGAGGTCATGCTCGTTGGCCGCGGTGGTGACTAGGCTGTGGGTCAGGCCACTCTTGGCATCGACACCAATGTGGGCCTTCATGCCAAAGTGCCACTGATTGCCTTTCTTGGTCTGATGCATCTCCGGATCGCGTTGCTGCTCTTTGTTCTTGGTCGAGCTGGGTGCCTCAATGATGGTGGCATCCACCAAAGTGCCTTGGGTCATCATGACGCCTGCTTCGGCCAGCCAGCGATTGATGGTCTTGAACAATTGACGGGCCAGTTGATGCTGCTCGAGCAGGTGGCGGAAATTCATGATGGTGGTGCGATCCGGCAGGGCGCTATCCAGGGATAATCGGGCAAACAGGCGCATGGAGGCGATTTCGTACAGGGCATCTTCCATGGCACCGTCGCTCAGGTTGTACCAATGCTGCATGCAGTGAATACGCAGCATGGTCTCCAGCGGATAGGGCCGTCGGCCATTGCCCGCCTTGGGATAAAACGGCTCGATGACAGCGGTCATATTCTGCCATGGCAGAATCTGCTCCATGCGGGAGAGGAAAATCTCTTTTCGGGTCTGACGGCGCTTAGTGCTGAATTCACTATCGGCGAAGGTGAGTTAATGGCTCATGATGTCCCTCTGGGATGCGCTCCGGATGAATATGATGATCTCATATCAGGAACTTGTTCGCACCTTCCCTAGACTTAACGATGTTAAAATTTTGGTTGTATTAAAATCCTCCTGCGAAAGTGAAATCATCCATGTATTATCTTTATGATAGTCGGTGATATAAATAAAATGAGATGTAAAAGGCGTTGAGTGATTGAACTCTCCTAGGTAATGACTCCAACTTATTGATAGTGTTTTATGTTCAGATAATGCCCGATGACTTTGTCATGCAGCTCCACCGATTTTGAGAACGACAGCGACTTCCGTCCCAGCCGTGCCAGGTGCTGCCTCAGATTCAGGTTATGCCGCTCAATTCGCTGCGTATATCGCTTGCTGATTACGTGCAGCTTTCCCTTCAGGCGGGATTCATACAGCGGCCAGCCATCCGTCATCCATATCACCACGTCAAAGGGTGACAGCAGGCTCATAAGACGCCCCAGCGTCGCCATCGTGCGTTCACCGAATACGTGCGCAACAACCGTCTTCCGGAGCCTGTCATACGCGTAAAACAGCCAGCGCTGGCGCGATTTAGCCCCGACGTATCCCCACTGTTCGTCCATTTCCGCGCAGACGATGACGTCACTGCCCGGCTGTATGCGCGAGGTTACCGACTGCGGCCTGAGTTTTTTAAATGGCGGAAAATCGTGTTGAGGCCAACGCCCATAATGCGGGCGGTTGCCCGGCATCCAACGCCATTCATGGCCATATCAATGATTTTCTGGTGCGTACCGGGTTGAGAAGCGGTGTAAGTGAACTGCAGTTGCCATGTTTTACGGCAGTGAGAGCAGAGATAGCGCTGATGTCCGGCAGTGCTTTTGCCGTTACGCACCACCCCGTCAGTAGCTGAACAGGAGGGACAGCTGATAGAAACAGAAGCCACTGGAGCACCTCAAAAACACCATCATACACTAAATCAGTAAGTTGGCAGCATCACCACCTCGCTGAACCTTGCCATATAAGCATCGTACTCAGCCTGGTCTTCAGGAGATAAAAAATTTGGTGGGAGGAGCATCAGAATCCTTTCATCCTAGCTTGTATACCTTCTTCGTAGGCCAGCTCGCCATTATCGGTAAAAGATGGTTTTTGATGTTTATGATAAAGCTTAATTTTTCGTCAGGCTTGATAGCGTTACCGGAGAGATTTGATCTTTTCTCTTCAACTCGCAATACTGTTTATACATACAGTACAAGAATTCGAGTGTAGCTATGTCTGTTATCCTTGAGCACATTAGCAACAAGCCTTACGAAATGGCACCTTTTTTCAGTGATTTACTAAGCTGTGGAGTGATGAGTCCGTGCGCCGGGCATGAAGATAATGAATTAAATTTGCATGAATATGTAGTCCGCAACCGCCCCTCAACCTTCTTTGTCAGGGCGGCGGGCCTCAGTATGATCAATGCCGGTATCAATGATGGAGCAATACTGGTTGTGGATCGGTCTTTAACAGCACGACACGGCTCTATCGTCGTTGCGCTGGTGGATGGAGAGTTTACGGTAAAGATCTTACACACGTATCCTGAGCTGCTTTTGATGCCTTCTAATCCAGCCTATAAGCCGATACGTGTAAATCCTGAATCCCTTGAGATATGGGGCGTCGTCACCTTTGCACTGAATCAGTTCAGCCATGTACATGCACGTTGATATTAACGGAGCCTATGCGGCATTTGAGTGTGCGATGGATCCCAAGCTGTCAAAAAAGCCGCTCATCATAGCCAGCAATAACGATTCGTCCGTCATTGCAATGAATAAACTGGCTAAAAGCGTTGGTATTAAGCGTGGGACCCCAATTTTTAAGTGCAGGGATTTGATTCAGCAACACCGGATCGAAGTCCGGAGCTCTAACTTTACTTTGTATGAAGACTACTCAAATCGCTTCCATGAAACGCTGGAAAGCTTCGCGCCTCAATCGAGTCGATATAGCATAGATGAAAATTTCATGTTATTGAAAAACATGAACAAGATAATAGATTATGAAGATTACGGCCGGTTGATCAGAAGTACACTTCTTCATAATCTGTCCCTTACCTGTGGTGTGGGTTGTTCAAGCACCAAAACCCTCGCTAAATTATGCACCTATGCGAGCAAACGATGGGCAGCTACAGGCGGGGTTGTAGTTTTGACTGATCAGGCCAGGATCAGGAAGCTCCTGAGCCTGATCAGTACCAGAGAAATATGGGGTATTGGTCGAAAGATTAGTGAACGCCTGTCGGCTTTCGGGATCATCACTGCCGGTGATTTTTATAATAGCGACGTTCGCTTTTTACGTAAAAGCTTTGGCGTTGAAATCGAGCGTACCTGGCGGGAACTGCATGGCGAACCATGTTTCCGGCTGCACGAGTCTCCTCCTGTCAGGCAACAGATTATCGTTTCCAGAAGTTTTGGTCAGCGCCTTAATGAGATAGGCAAGCTACATGAGGCAGTTTCATTTTTTACCGCCCGGGCGGCAGAGCAGCTGCGCAAGGATGGCTCGTGGACCCGTCAAATCACAGTCTTCATTCAGAGTAGCAATTATGCGCAAGGTGAAAACCGCTACAGCAATTGTGGTATCGAGCCGCTTACCGCTACACAGGACACCCGCGATCTGGTTGATGCAGCCATGACCATCCTGAACCGCATTTACAGACCCGGGATAGCGTATGCGAAAGCAGGGGTAATGCTCTCCGCTATGACTGACGGCACAGAGCAACTCAGCCTGTTTGATACTCGCCCGGCCAGGCCTGGCAGTCAGGCACTGATGAAAGTTATGGACCGGTTCAATAAAGAAAAGCGCGGAGCTCTGTTTTTACTGGGGGAAGGCATTCAACAGGATTTTCGTATGAAGCAGGCCATGCTATCACCGAGATATACGACCCGCTGGGATGAATTACTCGTTGTAAAAGCGTAGCGGCCATGACCGGCATGGCCGTACTCATCAAATGTGAAAGTAACTTTAGGCCCCGCGAGCTTTTTCGATTGCGCCCTGCAAAGTTGCTGCGTCCATAGCCCCGGGGATAAATGTGGTAGTCGCCGCATTCGGCTTTTTCATATTCATAATGATGAAACCGGGTGTGCCGGTGATCCCGAGCGCTTCGCCCAGCTGCATATTGCCGGAGATCACGTTTTCATACCGGTTTTTTTCCCTGTCAGAAAACGTGCTGTTAAACCCTGACTTTTCCACCACAGTATTAAAGTCAGTGAGTTCGAATTTGCGTTGAGAGGTCATGAAGGTATGAGCCACAGCCATCAGGTTGTTGTGGTACTTACGATAGGCTTCAGCACCGAAATTCTGATAGACGTGCAGACCCGTAGCGGCCCCCATGGCAGATACAGGTTTTGAACCGGCAAAAATCGGGAATTCTTTAAAGAAGAATTTTACATCTTTGCTCTGATTCATTACCGATTCAACAACAGGTGTAACCCGCATGCAGTAAATACACTGATAGTCGAAGAACTCGATTACCGCGACGTCGGCGTCATCAGGGCCGATGTTTGGCGTCTCCTTGGTATCCAGCAGAGCTGGCGCATATGGAATTATTCGTTCCACTGAGGCACTCACGTTCTGATTTTCCAGCGCCTTACCTGCTTCCACTAAATAATGGGGATTTTTTACCAGGTAAGTAGCGGCAATTTTGCCAATTTCTTCCTCACTGAGCACCTTCGGTTTAAAATAAGTTGCCGTGATTAACGCCGAGGCAGCGGTAGCAATAACCGCAGAAATTAAAATCGTGGCCATCGGTTTTAAATAAAATTCTTTAGACATAGCTACCTTTATGCTTTTCAGCCTGTTAGTTATTAACCTGCGATGGATTATACTGGCCCGGTAAATCGGAATTATTCGTGAAACAATGCTTTTTGGAGATTAAAGGATGATTAGGCAGGGCTTTATACTCACAACCGCAATGCTTTTGAGTGGATGCGGATATCATTTCGCAAACCAGGTAGATGCGTACGATCTAATGCCTCGTCCTGTTACAAATAAAAGGTTTCAGATAGTCCCTCCGGACGAAAGTATTCAGTCCAGAATGTTTTCAGGCCGTTTTGCTGATGGATTAGCAAAAAAAGGAGTCATTATTTCCACTCACCAGCCAGATTATGTGCTCAGGTTCCGAATCAGCAGCTCACAGGAGAACATGCAGTATAGCGAGCAGCTTCTTACTGGGGTGACAGGCTACGTTGTAGATAAAAAGACAACGAGAACTGACAAGCATGGCGAATTGCATACTGACTATGACTACAAGCCAGTCGATGGGGTAATAGGCACTGAGACGATGTCGCAGATGCACTATATGCGACAGCTGGATGTCGAGGTATACCCGTCAGCGAAAGGAGCAAAGCAGGTTCTGAAAGTGAGTATGCAAAGCAATGCACCTGTGCCGTCAGACAGCATTGCTTATTCAGCAATGATCGACGCCTTTACTGATAAATTTGATGCGCCGCTGCGTTCCGGAAATTATGTTGCAGTGATCCCCTGGAACTGAAAGCAGACGGCGGGAAGAGAATGTTCAAAAGTGACTTTTGGACACGCACATTAACGTGGCTATCGCCCTCCCCCATTAAAATCATAAAGTCGGTAAAGATCGCCCATCGTGATGGAATTGGGCTTATTAATGAACAGATACTGTAACTGTTCTTTATGTTGAGTACTGGCAGCTGCATTCATAAGCACTTCCAGGTAGAACTTGTAGCCTATGCTTCGCTCTGAATACATATACTGGAACTGCATCAGTAAAATGCCTGACATAACATACAACAGCAGCAGACTGAGTAATACAGTGCTATCAGGCTGTTCCAGTGCCATACTGACATACCCTGAACCCAGAATGCACAGAAGCCACCCCGTCATTAGAGCAGGCACCCTACGACTCAGACGTTTATAACAACGTTTTATTACGGGATCCCGGAGATACTTTTTGTCAGGTATCCCCGTTGCTCTGATGACGAAGCTACTGAGTATCGACATCTTTTTTCCTTCTGGACGCTCTCAGTCAATAAATCAGGCCAGGCGCTCATTGAAAGCTACCACGAGCTGCGAATCGGGATTTTTTACCAGTTCGGGCCGGATAACTTTTAGTTGCCTCGTTGGGGCGAGCTCATCTGTAGGCCTGATGGTGGTATTACCCGGCCCCTTGCGGGTACTGTCGGTGTTTACCTTGAGCTTTTTATTTCCCAGGTAGCTTTCCATCTTTTTAGAGATGGTGTCACCTGTGGTCGCAACACCAGAGAGTTCCTTTAGATGTTCACCTTTATCCATTTGTACCGATGACATCAGAAATCCGATTCCGGGATCGTTTTCCGTTCCACAGGCTCCGTACTGACATTGTGCAGCGAAAACGGGCTGTACACCTACAGCAACCAGCATTAACGTACTCAGTAAAGTAGATTTCATACACACCTCTTACAGTCGGAAAAGTTACTTTTGCGCAGCGCCCATTTGGGTCACCAGGTTTTCCGGGCTCAGCCACCCCGTAAATAACTGCGGTTTGCCGCTTAGTGTCACCATGGTAGGAGTACCTTGCAGCGGGATTGTTGAGGCCACCTGGAAATGCGATTTGATAATGTTTAAGCAAGCCTCATCAGGACGTCCTTCCGGGATAGTTGAAACCGGATTCATCGCTGCATCCAGAGCTTCGTTTGGCTTTGCTGAACACCAGATTTTGGCCATGTTCCCGGCTACTACCGAGTTCAGTCCTGCACGTGGGAATGCAAGAAACTTAATCGAAATACCGGCATCAAGATAAGACTTCAGATCATGATGCAGTTTTTGGCAGTATCCACAGGTTATATCGGTAAAGATAGCAAGCCGGTATTTTTCGTTTGGTGATTTGTAGTCGATGGATTTTGTTTTGGATGCGAATTCCCGGACGCCCATTAAAATGGCCTGCTCAGTGGTGTTTACCACATCTTTACCTTTCACGTGGAATAAGCTTCCGGTAAAAATGTAATCTCCGTCTTTGCTCACGTAACTTACCCCCTCCCTGGAAATCACCGTAAAAATATCTTTTACTGGCGAGGGTTCGACGTGCTCGATTGAAAGCCCAATGGCTTTGAGCTTATCCCGGGCTGCATCTGGCAGTACCATTGTATTAACCGGCTCGGCATTCATCGTGAAGGCGGTACTTAATGAAAGAAGTAATACCGATGCCTTAATAATTTTTTTCATTTCCGCTCCTTAAATCGAGCACTAATATTATCACGCCCCAAAATTCCAGAATTTTGCTTAAACGCTTAAATCAACGGGTAAAGCCGAAAGAAAGTCGATAGATATATGGGAGAATAGATAAAACGTAGATTCAGTGGAGAAATCGTTGTGTTTACACCACCAGCAGATGATGTGAAACCTATTCCCGTTCCTGATGAGATTTACACTCAGTGCATTACGGATGCCGCCCGCTACTTCGGAATTGATGCTGAACTGGTTTTTACGTTGTTTGACAATGAAGGCGGTAAGGTTGGTACTTTCAGCAGGAATACTAACGGCACTTATGATATTGGCCCAATGCAGATCAACTCATCCAATCTACCTGAAATAAAAAAGCATTTCCCGACGGTAACGTGGCGGGTTCTGGCTTACGATGCTTGCGCAAGTTTCTGGGTTGGAACATGGTGGCTCTATAGAAAAATTGTTGATCGCAAGGGCAATGTGTTTGAAGGGATTGCAGATTACAACAGCAAAACCCCAAAGGTACGTGCAAAGTACATATTTAACTTCATGGTAAAGTACAATCGCCGGATCCAGCAGCGTAACGGGATGGGTGAGCTTTATCAATGGACCCAGCAACCTCCTCGATACAATGGCCATATAGCTAAAAATGTCCCGGAGCAAAACCCGACTCCTGTTGTTAAATAAATACAACCCGATATTACAGAAGATCATCGAGTGGCTTGGGTAAACCACCACAAATATTTCACACTGACTCAGGAGTAATATATTGTCTTCTTCTGCAAGAAATTTATTTAAGATTCTCTCTTCTTTCTTGATCCAGAAAAACCCTCATCATGAAGAAGTATGTGTTCATGAAGAAACAACAGCTGGTTTATGGGCCCCTCTCCCTGATTCGCATGTCGTGCTTTTCTTAGATTTCGATGGGGTTTGCCACAGGTGTAAAAATGAAACCTTTGAGCGAATGCCACTGTTAGAGAAATTGCTGGATAACTGCCCTGCCATGGTGATTGTTATCTCCAGCTCATGGCGTGAGTGCGCTAATACAAGTTATCTGAAATCTCTGTTCCGGGTGCCTTATAGAGACAAAATCATAGGTGCAACCGGTTCGGTATATTTAAAACACGGACAGACTGGTGTGCGGGCTGCCGAGTGTGAGGACTTTGTCTTTTCACATCGAGTTAAAGCATTTATCTGCCTTGATGACGACGAATCATTATTTCCGGCCGGTTATCCGCATTTGCACAAAACCGATTATTACACGGGCCTCACCGAATCTGACCTTGCAGCTCTTAACGCAAGGTACCATCAGCTCATGGGACGCTGATGAACAAAGTAACTTTCCTTTTACCCTGTCACTGCTGATCTCGTACGCCCATCCACTTTAGGATTGATTGTTTTATACCATACGCAATAATGTCTCATATGAATTCGACAAGAAAGGGACATTATGCTGCATCACTGTCAGGCTAAGTCACTGGATGACATATACCTTGAGGATATTCCCCACATCATACATCCGGCCACGGCGGTACATGACCTCGAAGATACCGCCCTGCCAAACCGGATTATTCAGGAATGGAATTTACCGCAGGGATATACACAGTTTGTCAGCCGGTATCACCAGTTCCACCATCAACGCCCCTGGCTCGCTTACCGCGATACGCTTGACGACATCAGATACGGTAAGATCGTTCTGCTTAGAAAAGACATAACCGGCAATGCCGGGCCGGGGGTTATATCAAATGGCAACCTACGCAATGACCTGCCCCTGTCCCTCTTTACCCGTCTGCGCGATATCATCTCTCGTCAGTTGAAACGCCCGGGGTATTACGTTCGATCAACGACACCAGCACAGCACGCCCAATCAACAAAAACCATTAATTCCAAAGCGGCTGGTCGTCTTCTCGCAGCTGGCGGGCTTTATAATGGAAATGTGGAGGGATTTCGACATACGGCTGAACAACTTGGCGGCGAAGCTGTTGAAGGCTATGACCAGGTATTGAACGAAACAACTTCAGGTATGCTGGTTGCAGCGGCTTCACTTCTGGTTATCCGAAATCCAAGGTCTGCGGATGAATTGACAAGTTATCTCGGCAAGTACAAAAAAGCACACGTTTTGCTCGATGATATGAATGTTAGCGAATTGAACTACATGCGCCGAGACAGAGCTGAATATTTAGCTCTCCGTGGACAATTCAACAATACTGTACGCCCTAACTTCCTTAAATCACTTTCAGACCACCCAGATGCCCTGGCTACGTTTGAACCTAACGATTTGATGAAACTTGCAACAGGCAAGGTCCCCTCTGGGTGGCAGGTTCACCACAAGATCCCTCTTGATGATGGTGGCACAAACGCTATAGACAACCTGGTACTTATTCAGAATTCACCATACCATTCAGCACTGTCGAAAGCACAATCCATCATTACGAAGGATCTACCGTATAATTCAAGCACCAAAGTTCTATGGCCATCGCCGAACGGTGTTATCTACCCGGTAGGAAAGTAAGAGGCGCTCAT
Source organism: Enterobacter cloacae complex sp. 6730903 (assembly GCF_048283985.1). NCBI lineage: Bacteria > Pseudomonadati > Pseudomonadota > Gammaproteobacteria > Enterobacterales > Enterobacteriaceae > Enterobacter > Enterobacter cloacae complex sp. 6730903. Next base: position 14,912 of record NZ_JBLVXX010000060.1, read on the forward strand.
GAAAGATTTAACTCAACTACTCAGCAGCTTAAAGAGGTTGATGGTTGCAGATCACTACCCTTTAGCCAGCCCGGTAGCCCCGGAAGTCTTGAAAGACTTAATCTGCAATCCGCCTCCAGTGGAGTGGGCAGATCACAAAAAGAGCGCCTATATAGATATACAGAAACTCATTAAAACCAGGCTTGATTATGCCCAAGTGTTTAATGCTATGGATGGTTTTGAGTACAACGGACTTACGTTTTATAACCTTGTTCAGGCAGAGAACGAAAATCTATTGTGGTCAAATATTTACATACGCAACTTTGAAGCACGAGACAATGAAATCTACGTTGACCCAAATCTCACTGATAAGGTGTTAATCGGAGAAGATGGCATGTCACTTTTCGCTTATAGTTTTGCAGACGACTGCTTTCAGATAAGAGACAAAGCATCTACTGATTATGTTATTGAATCTCATACAGAGTTTGATAGATTTTTGTCTTCACTGATTCAAACCGTCAGTTGAATGTTCCGCAAGAGCGGTACTTCTGAAAAAAAGGCCGCAAACACATACTTTGCGGCCTTAATTGTTTAGCAGTAATTTACAATCTATTGATAGTCATTTCAGGAGGTTATATTCAACCTCCCTTATTTTTTATTTTCATTAAGCCACTGATCCGCTTTATCGACACGTGACTGGTAAGGCTCATTTGTGTTGCTCAGCTCTGACTTCATGTACTGAATGAATTCATCTGCTTTCTGAGGCCCAAAGCGTGGGTCATCCGTCAATTGCTGCCGGATAGCCCTTTCAGAGTTCTGCGCTGCATTCGCATAAGTCGAAACGCCGTCGCTGCTAATACTCTGATACCGGTCACTTACAGCTGCGACGCCATCAGACATCTGCATGTGATTAAGGACTTTACCCTGGAGAGAATCAGGCATATTTGCAGGGTTAGAGGCATCATTTGCTATCGATGTCTGGGTTTGAAGGATGCCCGCTCCCGTAAGCATCTCATTTACCGGTTTCGCCCCAACGCTGGTTAGCGTATCCGAAACAAATTGCTGGCCCCCGAGTAGCGCACCAGAAATCGCGCCCCGCTCAGTGTTGGCCTCTATCTTTTCCCCAACCAAGCGATCTGTGACGGTCTGAGTGCGGTTACCAACGAGACCACCGCCCGACCCACCTTCTCCCAGGTTTGCCCGTACGACTGACTCAAGTGAACCATCAGCTCTGTTATGAGTGTTGAAACTGCTATGGATGCTCTTAACGTCATTCATACTCCAGTTAACGTTATAGTTACCCAGTTCATTAAGGATCTTCTGGGTATCCGCTTTGAGCTGCTCTCTTTCGGCACCGGTAGCCATGGTGCTGGCACCATAGGTAAAGACAGCTTGCTGTGCCAATTCAGCTCGCTTATCGTCCCGGCTTAAGTTCGGGTTGTTGGCAACACGACTAAAGTAGTTATCAGTGTTATTAGATAAGCCACGAACTTGCCCGCTCTGATACATACTGTTCAAAGCAGTGGCTCGTTGATCCATTCCATCACCAACCACCCGACCTCCAACCTTTTCCAGATCGTTAAATGTGCCTTCTGCATTTCTGACATCCTGACCCGAATTGACGACTTTCTCTACACCCTGATTATTCAGTACAGGTCCATTCTTTTCGAGAGAATTAAGCACATTCCTTTCTTCATCAGAATAAGTGCGGCCCACGTTGTTGTTATGTATTCCCTGAATATCGCCTTTGCCCGCGTTATCAAGGTTATACGGAGTAAAGCCAGCTTCACTTTTTCCAGGGACATGCTGTGTCGCGTCCTGAGCGTTGGAGGAAAGACCGAGTTTAGCCTGCGAATCTACACTTCCACCCAGTTCCCCTACGCGTGACGCACTCATCACGCCAGACGTATTTACGCTGTCAGGAGTTCTATCCTGTGCCTGAGTGATAGTATTAATTCCTGACCCGTCACCTGAAATTCTGTCGAGCTGATTGGTGATAGGTAGCAGCTGCTGTGCATTACCACCGAAGTCGGAAACCAGACTTTTAAGCAGGCTGGAGGTTTCACGGAGATCCTGTTTATTACTTTCGGCCGTCTCTCCCCGGGCGGTATCAATCGCAATTTTTTGCTCACTGAAATCTCGGGTTGCAGCCACAAGCGCGTCAGTACGTTGAAGCTGCGATCCAAGCTGATTACTGGCCTTGAAGGTATCGTTATAGGAGTTGAATTTCTCCATAAACGCATTCTCATCCAGCCCATTCTTACGAGCAAAATTCCTTACATCATCATCACTGAAGTTTTTGTTGCGAATAGAATCGGAGAACCTGTCCAGGTTAATGCTTTGTTTAGAATCAAGGCTCATTCCACTATTGGAGCTTGCGTTAGTCGAAACCGATGTAGAAATATTTTGCGCCATCGTCTGTGTCGCCTGGTTCATTTTCGACGATGCTTCTTTAAACGCATTAGTATTGGATATCTGATCGCTGCTTACCTGAGACGCCGCTTTACTGAACTGGTCAGTTAACGCAGAATCCTGGCTAAGCTGATTCGTGATTGCTTTTGAAAGGTCATTTGAAAGCGAGTCACTGCCTGTATTGGTCTTAGATGCACCGCTACTCAATTGCCCTGCTACAGCCGCTTTCAGCCCGGCTCCATTGCCAGTTCCAACACCTCCATTAAGCCCAGCGTTGAGAATAACATTTGAAGCAATGCTGGCCATCTGAGACGCACTCACCCCATGTTTCGTTGCAATACCTTCTGCTACAGAGGCACCAATCTTATCCGAGATCTGCTTCATTGTTTGCAGGTTGGTTGAGAACTGCTGGCTCGACTGTCCTGACCTTCCAATTTCGCTCATCTGACTGTAACCAGCCTGGAATGAATTACTTGCCGCACTCATAACTGATGAGGTTACAGCTGATCCTTGTCCCTGGCTGTTAGCGATACTTGAACCAGCATTCCACATTCCAAGACGGAAATTACTTGAATCAACTGCGCCGCCATCGCTGTATCCCTGACCGGTACTGGTTAAGGCGGTTCGTGTCACGTCACCAAATGAAGATTTACCGCTGTTAGGGCCATCCCATACTTTGGGCGTTACATGACCAGTATCCACCGGCGCATCGGGGGTCACTCCCTTAACCGCATTCATCATCGGGTGAATCGACTGTGTCATCAGGAATAATGTGAGTACCGGAATCAGAGCATAGAGGGCGGAAGCAACAGACAGGTATGAACTGTATGTTTCCGCAAGCCCTGGGAGTCCCATCCACGTGACGGCATTATTCTGGCTGTTGAGGGTGCTCCAGGTATCCAAGTCGGCCGTCGCGACTTTCTTCACATACGCGTTGACCATTACTGCCGTAAGCGGCCACATATTCACGAAGAGGATAAGTTGCAAATATTTCGCCGCAGCGGCAACACCATTACCACCTAACGCCAGCAGCATAAGCAAAGCAAATGGAGCAACCATATAAGCAAACATTTCAAGGAATGCGATTGCTGCTCCCGACAGTTGTAACCACAACTGGCCCTGTGAAGCCATTGTGTTGGTTCGCTTCAGAGAAGCCTCAAACAACTGCATATCGGAAGCCAGACCGAGTGGGGTCTTATATTTGCTTGCGCCATTTCTGAGCTCATTCATAATGAACAGGTTCAGGGTGGCGTCATACGAACCAATAGCCTTACCGTACATACCATTTGCTGACGCCATAACATCAGTAAAGCTTGCGCCGGTAGGTGCACCATTTGCTTCGTCTGGAGTAAGGATGCCGTTTGTCTGTCCTATAAGGGAAATAGTCTGGCGAGCTTCAGCTGTACTGGTAACCTGTTTCACAGTTGACCAGACCTCATCACACGTACCAGATTTTGAACCGTTAGCGCCAACAATACTGGCAGAGGCATTCTTCAGTGCGCCTTTCATCGCCTGATTAATCCGGTCCATGCTATCTGCCAGATTAGCTGAGAAAATATCGTTAAAAATAGTTTCTTTACCGGCAATATTTGCGCTTGAGTTTTGGGTAGCCTTCAGGCAGTTGTATGCAAGAGACTGAACGGTAGCACATACGTTCATTGGCCCTAGCCCGCTGGCCGGTTCAGGAAATGCGGAACAGTAGCCCTGGCTATCGCCGCCCCATTGCAAAAACTTCACGAATCGGATCATCGGACCGAGGGTGATGTCATCGTCCAGAGTTGTTGCAGACAGGTCCACCGGAGAAAGCGGATCAAACGCTGTTTTATAATCCTTCAGCAAACCCTGGCTTAAGTTAGTGGTGACGGTTGCCATCGCAGCAATAAAAATTGGAATTCCGTCGACGTTTCTGACCTCTCCCGACTTTACAGATTCAATAGTTACATCCACTCGAACCATTGCCATCATGAAAAGGATCAACCCCAAAAACCAGGAGAAAAACGGTAATTCATTTTTGGTCGGAGCCTGAAGCCATAGCCACGTTTTATAGAATAGGCTCACACCTGCTACAACGGCGGCCGTGGTCAGGAACTCTTTTACACCAGTATATTGAGAAAAGATCAGGGCAATACCGGTAAAAGCCGACCAGACAAAATCAATATCACCCAGGGTATATATGTTGTAATCCATGTCAGACCTCAGTTACGTGTGCCACGAATACTTTCAGTGAAAGCCTTCCGTTGCAGGCGACGGTTATCCCAGGTTGAAATGACGTCCGAGCTGGTACCGACCTGGCTGTGCGATAGCTCATAGGCGGCTTTAACCTGTTTTGAGAGATTGTCTGTTAATCGGTTGAGATCATCCCTTTTACCCGACAGCGACTCACTCGGTATGCTCATGGTTGAAATTTTGGCCTCAACCTGGCGCAACATGTTGATTACGAGGCTCGTCGCAGCAATAGTGCTGATGTCCTGAATGTATGCGTACCCTTCCGGTGCTTCGAATGTTTGCAAAGAGTCGATAATGGTCGGGATGCCGATATAGGAGATAATGCGTAATTCATCATCTGAAACACGAACGTCGTTGATGATTTTTTTCTGTACGTTTAAAAGAAGATCAGAAATGGTATCCTTCAATCCCTTAAAACCACCGTCATTAACTTCTGACATGACAAGGCACTGAGCCTTTCGTGGGGATGATGGATCTGGTGCCGGAGAACACTTGAGCATTTTAATTGATCCGCCAGCTGGTGGCCCCATGATGTAATCCGTGACAGTCATGGTAGACGGGCGGACTTCCATTCCCGCTTTTTCGCCTTTGCTATCCCAGTTGATAATGACAGTACCTACGAGAGACATAAGTTGTTCTGCCAGTTTATAACCGGATAACTCCGTTACCCCTCCGATGTTCATCGTTCCCTTATCAATATCCATGAACGACATATAGAAGAGGTTACCACTGAATTTTTCAGCGAACTCTTCGGGATCCTTTGCTTTAACCTGAGAAGTGACAGCTTCAGGTGACTTTGTCATCGATGAGCCAAAATCAGGAATAAGACCATTAATCGATCCCAGAATTGAGGCTGGTCCAGAGCTAACTGAGTTAGCGAACTGGCTTGGCGTACCCACGTTTTCAGAAAGGAAAGAGTAAGTTGCATTGCATGAATCTTTCGCAAATTTATTTAGCGCTTGCAGTTTGTTTTGGATGTCATTAATCGTTGCAGCACAGTCAGCACAAATAGCTGAAACAGCAACGTTAAAAGCATAGATAGCCGCACCCTGGGCAATACCACGGGCCACCTGCACAAGCTGGTCCCCGTTGATCATGCTGAAGGACCCAAGAAAAACGTCAATACCGTTACAACCGACAGAAGCTTTTGGAAACGACATGGAAACAAGGTTGGTATTAACGTTTGTTGTTCGGTAAGACATTGACCCGCCAACTATGCCTGTACGGGTTGCTGTGGAAAAGGTGGCCGGGCTGGTAGACGTCATCATGCCATTGAAAATGTTACGCATTGCGTTGTCTGCATTTGCAGTCGGGGCTAAAATTGCAGCACAAACAGAAAGAGACAAAAGTAACTTTTTGAAGTTGAAAACGGCATTACTGCGCATAAGTGCCTCCAAAACTGCCGCCAGCATTGAGATAATTGACCGGATCGGCCGTAGGCATGTCATAGCCTTCGAGTTTTTGGTCCATTATTTTTTGAAGTAGGAATGGGTCTGATTCCATTTCGGATTTATTAACGGTAATAACGCCATCATCGCCGATGGTATATTGCCTTTTAATATCTAGAGTTGACTGGAACGAAGCGTCATCGATCAGATTCATGCCCTTCGCGGCAAGTATAATAGTGTTCTTTAATTCATCAGCGGAGATCATGCCTTCACTAATGCGCTGAGCTGATGTCCCATCCTTTGAAACCAGGAAAATTGTAGGTACCTCTCGAATTTTAAATTGATCAATAATTTGTGCGTTGGGGATGTTAAAATCCTGAAAAAGGCCATTATGCAATGGCCTTCCATCCATACTGATTGGAAGAATATCTACCGAATAATAGTTCTGCATAAATTGAAGTATTTGGCTTTCTTCGTGGCAAAACTGGCAAGTACTCTGGAAAAAGAAAAATAAACCTGACTTAGTAAAGATATCTTTCATTACCGTTTGCTGATTTTTTTCAACAACAGTGCGGTGAGCATCCAGTGCCACCTTTTCCACTGGTTGCCTGCGTTTTTCAGACATCATCGGGTTTTTAAGAAAATAATCTTTTGATTTGTCAGAAAAACGCGTACTGATATCCAGCATTAACCTTTGCGCCGTGTAATAACGTGATAGATTTTCTGCGGTAGGGTTATCCATTGCCTGCGTTAACAGTCGAGGCATATTCTCTTTTAGCCATTTTGAATTTAAATCTACCATTTCCTCTTTTGAAGGCGAGCTAGCAGCACCGGTTGGTGGCAAAACCTCTTCTTCTTCAGCTTCGCTTTTTTTAGCAGGATCGTCATACCAGAAGAAACCCTTCTTATAAGCCTGGCCAGATACAAAGGGCGTATCTTTTATTAGGGGTTGCTCAGGGCTGGCGTGGGCACCAGTAATTACCAAAGACATAAGCAAAACCATCTTTGAAGGCGCTAATGCAATACGAGTCATAGACCGTTCTCCTTTTCTGATGCGGTTATGATGGCATACAAAAAAAAGGTTAGAGCTCGTATAGCATGGTCGTTTTTATGTTGAAAAGGACGGAAAAGGAGTGCTGACTAAGAAGATAGTCTCGGTGATGGAAAGATCATCCATCTTGCACGTTGTCAAAAATCCGGTGTAACAAAAACATGGTTTTATCGAATATCTAAAAGCAAATATTGCTTTGAAAACAGGTGTATTTAGAGCTGAAAAAAATCATCACAAGTAATGCTGTTTCTATATTTCAAAAAAGGAATAGCTAAGGATCAAAGAAGCGAACTTAGACAAGAATATAA
>NZ_JBLVXX010000061.1:0-4437 GCF_048283985.1 Enterobacter cloacae complex sp. 6730903
CTCCTCTAGTTCCTTAATAAAACCCGCATTTATCCTATTGAATTCAAAGCGAATTTTTCTACCAGTATTGTTTTTACTGATTCTTGCATACTTATCTTTGTTATCAAAAGTAATAAGATCACTTGTTTCCCATTTTGTGGAATAAGTTTTTTCACAAACACTTTCCACAGATTGTGTGATTTTTTCCATTACAACTTTTTGAGCAACCTGGAGATCTCCAATGTCTAAATCTTTTGTTTCCTCTTTAACATTATCTATTACTTCATCTAAAGGAAATAGATTTTTTTGCACATATTTCTGTAAACGAGACAAGCGACTATAATAGGAGTTCGGGATTCCTTCATAATCCGGGAATAAAGAGATCAATGTTTCGTCAATACGGGCCGCCTGGATTCTTTTGGCTACCGATACATGACTAATCCCAAGATATGCTGCGAGTTCTTCATTAGTAGAAAATCCTTTTTCTTCCATTTTTTTGATAAATTGAAACCCAACTTCTCTATATGAAAATTTTCGAGATGTTTGTGCTGCGGATATAATTGAATTTATATCATCTTCGGTTAGTTCATCCGGAAGAACCCACAGGGGGAGATCCTTTTCTGCCTTTATACAGCAGAAACGTCTGCGACTTCCTTCTATTAATAAATAAACCCCATCTCTTTTTACAGCGATCCCTTCGGTATCGACCCCTCTTTCTTCAATCTGCTTAAGAATATCTCTAACAGAATAATCTGTAAGGGCTTCTTGATTTCGTGGGTTCGCTGGATGGACTAAGGTCTCCTTCTCCACTCTCTGGGCTGGAACAATCACATGTTCCGCTTCAAGTCTCCGGCCCTTATGAAGAGTGAATAACTTTTTTATGCGAGGTGCTGTTTTCAAACCCGCAAGACCTGAACGGTGACCGACTTCTGTCCGCTTTGGTGCGTTTAAATATCGAGATTTATCATTCCCGATATGTTGCTCATCGCTCATGCGTTAACTCCTTGCTTAGCTGAAAAACTTTTTATTTCATTTATAAATTGCTGATATACCTGTAATACAGATTCTTCTGCGACATCAAGCTGCTTTGCGGAACAAAGTTCCTCTGATTTTTTGATATCAAGCACTGTACGCCCTTTGGAAGCAGCTGCCTTAAATGCTTCAGAATTTTTTATGTTAGCGGACATCAAAAGGTCCTGAACAGTTCTGATTAATTTATCCAAAACTATTCTTTCATATGGACTTTTGTCATCTACATTGACAGCAAGAACTTTGAACCATTTTAAATTGTCGCCCTTACTTGGTGATTGTTTAAACCTTTCACTTATTGTAAGCATGAAGTCTGTAGTAGAGGCGTAATCATATTCACGTGGTGACACTGCGACAAGAATCCCATCGGCCGCTTCGTCAGCAGCCCAGATCAAAGGTGAATCTTCAGGTGGAGTGTCTATAATAATCAAATCATAGTTCTGCTTCAGTACCGGTAAGATAACTTCCTTGAAACGTAGTAACAAAGACGTACGTTCTTCTCTAGAACATTGCCAGTATTTATCTTTAAAACGAGCATCTGTCGGAAAAGCCGTTATTACGTCCAAGTTTGGCAGATGCGTTGAAAAAGGCATATTAGTGATGATTTCTTCTTCAGAGAATCCTGAATCTAAATATTTTTTATACTCAGAATTTTCTTCATAAATTCCAAGGATTGCATCAATTGCTGTAAGGAAGACATCATCTTCTGAGACACTTTGAATCATGCTGCTTCCAATCGAACCTTGTGGGTCCCATTCGATCATTAATACACGTGCATTGAGTTGTAGATCTAAAGCAGCTGCTACTGCTAAAGCTACAGATGTAGTGCTTTTCCCTGTACCGCCTTTATGATTCTGAGTAACAATAGCTCTGCTAAAGTAATGATCGCGGTACTTGGGATAACCCAGGGCATCCATTATTTTTTGAACATCCCAGCGGGTGTAAAGATGATTTTTGTTTTGATAAATAGGTGCACCAACAAGTTCTTTTTCTTCTAAGTCCGAAAGTATTTTATTGAACGTTACTCGTGACTTCCCAAAAAAATCAGAGAGATTTTTTTTATTCAAACAGTGGTTATAGATCAGTCTATCAACACCATCAACACTATCATCAGAAACAGATACTCTTGATGAAGCCATCAGAGATTCCTTTAGAGAAATCTGCTCGCTTTTCATGCGCTGACCAACGAGGGCGATCTTTTCAAGTAAATTCATGGTTATGACCTTTTTGCACTGAAAACCGACTTTTACGCATATATGTAAACTTTACGTATAATGCGTCCATTTCCTTGTTATGCGTACAATTCTATCCTTAGTTTCAATCTTAAGCTAATGTTTGTTTACTTTTTTATGATTTTTTGTGAGCTTAACTTGCAGATGTGAGCTCAGACTCTCTAGTCCATACCTAATGCACAACCTGTTTAAACCACGATTCTTGTCTCCTTCTCTACGCTTTGAAGTTAAGAGCTCCATTAATGAATCTTCACGCCTACCCTATTTCTTGCTTAGACCCTAAAATCTATCTCACCGGTGTGCTGATATACGTTTCCTAACTGTGAACCGTTGTCGTCAGTCCAGTCTAAAGATATGAGGTGTTAATCTCTTGAGGAGGCACACTACGAATTATGGGAGCAGAGTTAGCAACCTCACCCCGAAATGAAACCCAACTTAAGGAGGCAACCCCAGTGTGGAGATTAAGGGGGTTAAATCTGCCAGCGGCTGACAGTGTCCCAGCTGCTGCTCAGTCACACCACGCCCTGATTTAATCCCCTGCCCGGTATTGTAATGACCGAAAAAAACCCGTGCACTGGTGTCGGCAGACCGGCATGCATGAATATGACGTTAATCTGTATCAGCAGGCACTTTTCGCATAATGGGAGCAAGTGATAGCAACGCCGCCCAGAACGGAATGCCAACATCAGGACTGAACCCAAGTTTGGCGATTAAGGGGGTTAAATTTGCAAGCGGATGACAGTGCCCCCAGCTGCTGCTCAGTCACACCACGCTTGATTAAATCTCTCGCCAGGTCTTGTTTTGACCGAAAATAGCCCAAGCACTGATGTCGGCAGACTGGCATATAGGAATATGACGTTAATCTGTATCAGCAGGTACATTTCGCATTATGTGAGCAAGTGATAGCAACCCAGCCCGGAACTGAAGGCCAGCATGAGGACAGAACCCCAGTTTGGCGATTAAGGGGGTTAAATCTCACAGCGGCTGACAGTGCCTTCAGATGCTGCTCAGGCATACTACTCTCCCTGATATAATCTCCCATATGTTCTTGAGATCGTCGGAAATCGCCCATGCACCGGTGTCGGCAGACCGGTATGCAGTAATGTGAATTTAATCTGCATCATCAAGCACATTTCGTATTATGGAAGTAAGTGTTAGTAAACCAAAGCCCGCCCAGAACGGAAGGTCAACATCAGAACAGAATCCCAGTTTGGCGATTAAGGGTGTTAAATCTGCAAGCTGCTGACAGTGCCCCAGTTGCTGCTCAGTCACACCACGCCCTGATAGAATCTCCTGCCCGGAAATGTGATGACCGAAAAAAGCCCGTGCACTGGTGTCGGCAGACCGGCACGCAGGAATATGACGTTAATCTGTATCAGGAGGCACATTTCGCATTATGGGAGCAAGCGATAGCAACCCAAGCCCAGAACTGAAGGCCAGCATCAGGACAGAACCCCAGTATGGCGATTAAGGGGGTTAAATCCGCCAGTGGCAATAAGATCCCGAGCGGTGTTTAAGAAATATTTCCCGAAGGACAATCTTCCGCTCGTACGATGAATATAGTGTTCAACCCGGGAGAGGGATCACTTAACCTGCTTAGCCTAAATCTTACGTCATTCTCTAAACGGAGTTTAAGCTTAATGGTCCTGAGAAAGTTAAAAGGACTACCCATAATGACGGTTTGAGATGGCGAATAAGGGTTTTTTCTGCCAGCGGCTGACATTGCCCCAGCTTCTGCTCAGTCACACCACGCCTGATTAAATCTTCCGCCAGGTCTTGTTATGACCGAAAATTGTCCGTGCACTAGAGTCGTAAGACCTGCATACAGGAATGAGGCGTAAATCTTTATCAGGTGGCAAGGTTCGCATCATGGGAGCAAGGGTCTTGAACTGGAGGTTAACATCATAAAATCCCAGATTGGCGATTAAGGGTGTTAAATCTGACAGCGACTGAAAGTGCCTTCAGATGCTGCTCAGGTATATTACACCCTGAAAAAATCAAGCATCTGTGCTTGCGAATATCGGAAAAGGCCATGCACCGGTGTCGGCAGACCGGCATGGGCAATGAGACGTTAATCTGTATCAGCTGGCGCATTTCGTATCATGGGAACAAGTGTTAGCAACCCTCTCCAGGACGGAAGGACACTATCAGGACTGATCCCAGTTTGGCGATTAAGGGGGTTAAATCTGCCAGCGGC
>NZ_JBLVXX010000061.1:4537-20462 GCF_048283985.1 Enterobacter cloacae complex sp. 6730903
TGACAGTGCCTTCTGATGCTGCTCAGACATACTATGCACAGATATAATCACCCGTCCGTCCTTGTGATTATCGGAAAAGGCCATGCACCGGAGTCGGCAGACCGGTATGCAGTGATGTGACTTTAATCTTTATCAGCAGGCGCATTTCGTATTAAGGGAGCAAGTGTTAGCAACCCTGCCCAGGACGGAAGGACACTATCAGGACTGAACGCCAGTTTGGCGATTAAGGGGGTTAAATCTGCCAGTGGCTGACAGTGCCTTCTGATGCTGCTCAGACATACTATGCACAGATATAATCACCCGTCCGTCCTTGTGATTATCGGAAAAGGCCATGCACCGGAGTCGGCAAACCGGTATGCAGTGATGTGACTTTAATCTTTATCAGCAGGCGCATTTCGTATTAAGGGAGCCAGTGTTAGCAACCCTGCCCAGGACGGAAGGACACTATCAGGACTGAACGCCAGTTTGGCGATTAAGGGGGTTAAATCTGCAAGCGGATGACAGTGCCCCAGCTGCTGCTCAGTCACACCACGTCCTGATAAAATCTCCTGCCCGGTAATGTGATGACCGAAAAAAGCCCGTGCACTGGTGTCGGCAGACCGGCACGCAGGAATATGACGTTAATCTGTATCAGCAGGTACATCTCGCATTAGGGAGCAAGTGATAGCAACCCCGCCCAGAACTGAAGGCCAGCATGAGGACAGAACCCCAGTTTGGCGATTAAGGGGGTTAAATCCGGCAGCGTGAGTAAGTGCCCGTGCTGTGTTAAAGAAATATTCCCTAAGGACAATCTTCCGCTCGGCCTTTTGTATAAAGTTGTCACCCCGGGAGCGGGGATCACTTTACCTGCTTAGCCTAAATCTTACGTCAATCGCTATCCGGAATTTTAGCTTAATGGTCCTGAGTAAGTTAAAAGGGCTACCCATAATGACGTCCCCAGATGGTGATAAAGGAGTTAATTCCGCCTTCGGCTTACAGTGCCGCAGCTGCTGCTCAGCAACACCACGCCCTGATTAAATCTCCCGCCTGTCCTTGTGATGACCAAAAATAGTCCGTGCACTGGCGTCGTAAGACCGGCATACAGGAATGAGGCGTTAATCTTTATTAGGTGGCAGGATTCGCATCATGGGAGCAAGGGCCCTAGAACTGTAGACTAACATTAGAAAATCACAGTTTGGCGATAAAGGGGGTTAAATAAGTTAAAAGTCTTCGGTGAGCAAATTGGATAAATTTTCAGAAACCAAACCGTTAATAATAAACTTTTAGAAGAATGATTAAAGGATATTAAGTTTTGTATGCAAAATGACACCAGTGATCTGTTTTCACTAATAATGCCGCGCTACTTTGATTACCTTTGGTAAACAAAAATGTAATTTACGTGATTTTCATCTTATAATGTCAGTATTGAAGTTATAAATTTTGTTTACTTAATGCGTACACAACCTAACTGCGATTTGTATTTATGTCACTGTTTTTACACCACATTAATTATAAAACCAAAATTTGCAGCACAGTGATGAACTCATTAAGTCACAACCTCATTTGTTTACTTAAGGCATACAATAAAAAACCAGATTCTTATGAGACATCTGGTTTAATTATTTTTGCTTGAAGATATTTACTCTACGCGGCCAAACCCGCTGCTACTTCTTGAGCATAGAGAATTTCTATTGCCTCGCCATAGCTACAATTCTCGCGGCTTTGAATTTCCCATAATTTACTCCTGTCAGCACTATCCGTAGTAAAACAAAGCTCCATTTTCCGGTCTACGTATAACCGACAGATCTCTTGGAAGTTTTCGAACCTGACTAACATCTCTGAAAACACCTTTTTGACTGTACGAATATTTTTCATACGTTCATATTCTGCATCTGAAGTAGAAAAATATTTATTAGCCTTCATTGCTTCAATGCTTTCTTTTTCTTGTTTCATGATTATCTTCCAAGGCGAGTTAGCAGTCAGGGCCCGGCCAACAGAAGAAGTAAAATAATCTTCAAACGACTGTGTGATACAGATGCCAGCGCAGTTTGTTTTCCTGAACCTACGCCATGCCGCTTCGAGGAAGGAAGAGAAGAATTGGTTTGATTGATTTCCGGCACCTGATGAATTATCAGGACGAATGTACTCCCATGCTTCATCAAGGATGAACAAGCGACGACGCCCATCTTTTTTGATGAACATTGCATGCTGAGCAGCCTGAATGATAGACATTAATACAACTGTCTGAAGGTGGGGGGTGCCTTTTAGCTCCTCCAGTTCCAAAACAATAAATCTGCTGTCGAAGTTGATTGGAGGCAACGTATCGGTAAACCGGTGCCCATAAATTCCACCTTCGCACCATGCTCCGAGTTGCTCCCCAATATCCTTTATACGTTTGTCTTCATGCTTCTTGCAACGCAGAGCAAAGCCGGTTATTGAACCGGTCCGACCTGATTTTCTGGATTCTTGGTACTCTTCTGCAATAAGCTGAAGCATCACTGATTGTTGATAATCATCGATAAGGCCTTTCTCTGAAGCCATAATTTTTAGCTGATTCAAAACCATTATGGTCTGAGCAACTTTGTCTTTTTCTGCATCGTTTGAAGTTGATTCACCGGTAAATTCAGGTGCTTCGTTAAATACATCGTCGTTAACAGTGATGTCAGTTAGGAAGGCAAAGGGATTTAGGGTGAAGTCAGGGGTTTTACCGAAATCAATAAATTGACTGTTTGTATATTGTTCCGCAATCCCCTGGTAAGAACGGCCCACGTCCACAACAAATACTTGAGCACCGTCAGGATCTTCATCTGGGTATTCGTTTTCTAAAAAATGCTTAAATGTTGAGCGATAATGAACGAGGTTATTAGATCGCGGTCCAGCTCCAAGATAGTTATTGATTAGATATGCTGTCCAGAATGACTTCCCTGCACCTGACGTTGCACCAATAACCATGTTATAGCTTGCAGAAGTCTTGAAAATATCAAGTCCCATGAGTTGACCTTCACGAGAAACTAAACTCAGTACTGGTCTATCTGTATTACCTTTCCAGGGCCCAAAGATCGGTGTCATATGAGCCGCTCCGGTGTTGCTCACTACTTCGGAACGGTCAAGGTCGAAAATTGTCTTTGGGTCATTGCACATTGGCAGACATGACATAAATGACGGGAAAACGATAAAGGAATCATCTGCTACTTTGACCCGGCTTTCGAGGTAAAAGGATTTGAGATCGTTAGCTGCTGTCTGCACAGAATTGGCATTACTACCCATAACAGTGAAAGTAAGATACCCTCTTAAAAGCTTTGCGCCATCCTCAAGCTCGCGAGTTACGGCCATGTAGTCATTATCCATATCCCGCAGGCGAGGGCAGAATGTGACAACTGAAGGTATACTTGCCTGTTTATTAGTGATTGCTTTGTAGCGGACGTTTTCTTTTGACAACTTGAGCGGATCGGCAAACTGAACAGTCTGAGTGATCATAAATGGGCTGAAAATTGTCTTACGTCCATGCATCCAGTTAACTACTAACTCATACATACAACCGAAATTGACGTATTCAGGAAACTTTACAACGGAAAGTTGTTTGAAGTAACGATGCTCAGATTCGTCGTCACTTTGTGTGACTGATGAGAAATGATTTTCTGTGACTGTATACTTACGGCCGGGAACGTTAACTTGTTCATTAAGCCTTTTCATAGTGTTAACGTCTATGAAACCTTCAGCCCACCGGGAGTTCTTTCCGGGGTTTACGACCTTATCTATACAATAGAGCCAGTTTTCTGCATCGACCTTAAACGGATGCAATCCAATCGTAATTAACTTACTTACAAGTTCAGAGTAAAGTGAATCGATACGCGAATGTTCCAGCTCGGTAGGAAGGGCAGACTGTAAAGGAATCGATAGCGAGATCCATACCTGAAAATCCCTCAACATAAGGTTATCATGATCAGGTTTTAAAGGCTTATGCATACTTCTGTCGTAGTAGTCCAACTGATAACCATTAAGCAGATCTGCTTTAAGCTTATCGTTCCCAGTCATACGCCCACCTCGCACAGCTGACCAAGCACTAAGCTGTAAAGTCAGGTCTGGCAATGCAGTCAGAGATATTTGACAGACAGTATCTGTAGGGAAATCCATTTTGAACATTTCAGCAAGAACATCTTGCTGATTATCAAAAACTCCAGGGGATGGATTACAGATAAACATAAACCCTAATCTGTTGCCATCAATCAAAAAATAGTGAGTCCCTGCTAATTGATCGTAAACAGGGATAAACCCACCTAATTGATGGCGATTTAAACCGCTATTGTAATTATTGATAGCTTCCATATTTGACCTTACAGTTGTCTAACAATGCCGTTCGAAGAGACAGCTTTAGTTGCTTTTTGTTGCTGCTGCATATTTTCCCGGGCCGCATCCTGTACTTCTAAAGGAACTATGCGAGCTGGGTTTGAGGTCGAATTCTTGCCAGCAATCCATGTTTGCGGTTTTACGTTGACATAAACGTAGCCGGGAAGATTAAGCGCATCGTTATCATCGGTATAAGGTGCAAAAGTAATTCTCATTACTTTCCCCTGTTGCAGAACAGCAAGTGGTTCAGGAGCCACTACAGCTTGTTTATAACCTTGCGAACGGTATTGCTGGATCTGCCCAGGGTTGAGAGTCGGGTTAACGGGCTGGCCATTGTAAAGAGAGTACATATCCTTACCAGGGCTGATATCAGAATTAGGTGCAACGTAGCGTGGGGCATTTCCAGCAGAAACCGGATAGCTTGTTTGTTTAACGACTTCCGCAGCCGGATGAACGAAAGGGTTACCAGTTGAAGAGGCAGTGCTATAACTGCTAGTCATCCTTACGTTTGAATTAACCGGTACACCAGAAATAGGCCGTGGTCCAATGGATGAAGTAGGGGCACCCATTTTTAAAGTTTTATCGTACATGACAGGTAACTGACCAACTGGCTTAATTTCGGTTTTTGAATAAGCCACAGGCTGATTTTTAAGGGTAGTAGACTGTGGATATTTGACTTCCCCTGGAGGGCTAATTTCAGTTGGATAACGGCTGTCATTGACAGCCGATTTCTCCTTTCCCGATTCCGACTCTTCCCCCGCCAGTGCAGACAGATCATCTCGATTATTAGTTAACTCCATAACTTCGCGAGGACCTTTACAGATAACGCCCTTTTCAATGCCTGGACATTCGGATTCGGAACTACCGATGGAGCACCCCGTAAGATATGAGGATGTACCTACAACCAGAGCACTGAGTACCAATCTTTTGATGTTCATAAACTAGCCTTAATTTGTCTCAAATGGATTTTTTAAGAGAGGTTCAACGCTTTGGTTCAACCAGTAGTCGAAATCTTTTGGAATGCCATTACCAGCCAAACCATCCTGTCTGACAACTGAAGGTACACCCTGCAATTTATAAATTCCTGCGAGCATCAATGACGCTACCAAAGGTTCCGCCGGACATTCTTCTGCTTCTTTTTGAGAGAGCAATCTTTTTTCAATGTCGGATTTGCTTCCCATTAGCCAACGAAGAATATCGAGGTTGTTTATTTTTCCTTTTTCTTTACTACACCAGAGCCTTCTAAGCTCTTCTTTTGGCTCACCGGGTGAGGGAACTAAAACAATATCTATCCGATACTTGTCCCGATCTGCATAGAATTTCTTAACAAGTTCCATGCAACCGTCACAATCAAGTGTTATGAAAATGGCTGCTTGTCTTTTAAGCTTTGAATTTCCCAGAGGAATGGACGCTACAGTTTCCAGAGGGAAGGGGGCCTCATCAAGACTAATAAAATAGGAATTCCTGATTTCTTCTACAGTCAGAACAGGTTTACGTTTAATTACATCAACAAGGCTTCCCCCAGTAAGGGAGTATCGGCCATCGGTCGTTACTGCCATTAGCTGCGAACGTTCGTCCTGAAAGAGGTATAGCCCACCAGAAGGAATGTATATGGCATCCTTAGGTTTATATCCTTTCATTTTTGATAACACACCCGAGATCTGACTGGGTGAAACGCCACCTTCCTTTGCCTTTGCCATTAACGCAGCAGCATCACTATTAGTTAGGACCTGCTCTGAAGCATAAGTGACCGTATTCGCCATAATGGCGAAAGCCGCCATTAAAGGGAAAAGTAACTTTTTCACTATTGGGTGCCCTCTACTTCTTTGCATTATAAGAACTTGATTGTACCGCTTCAGAGCTATCTTCAAGTTCCATATAAGTGACGATTTCAACACTATCCGGTACAGTAACGGCAAGCGTTGCATCAATAATTAAATAGCCACGGTCACGGTAGATCTTCATTAATGTTCTGAAATATTCTTCGAATTGAGATCTATCATTGTCAGCAGTACGGCCTCCGTGATGCTTGAAAAATTCCTTACGTAATTCAGGCATGTCAAGCACTGCAATCTTGTACGAAGGCTGGGATTGTTTATTGAAGTAATCGTAAACATTCATAAAGCCTTTATAACCATAAATAATGACCAATACGGCAAAGGCGAAGAAAAATAAATACTTCAATATTTTTTCAATATCAATTTCGAAGGTAATTTTTTTTGTTGTCCTTTCTCGCACCATTTTTTTAGTGATTTCAGGTCCAGCTGATTCAGGCGATTCTTTTTTTTCTAAACTATCCATTTAAACCTCAGCGACTGGTCAGATTCGTTGGAATTGTAGTTCCGGTCTGAACGACAAATGTAATAGCTCGGCCAGGGCTAATTTCTACGATTGGCCACTGTTGTTCTGCAATTGCGGTGTAGTAATCGACGAGTCGATTAAGACCACCTTGAGCTGCACCAGCCCCGGCTAATGCCCCAAGTGCACCAAAATTAGGGGACTGATACTGAGCCTGTGAATTAGGGTCGATGTTAAGTGAAGATACCTTACTGGGACTTAAGCTACCGGCAAGTGAAGAAAGTCCACCGGCAAATGCAGCTCCTGCAATTGCGTTACCATTTCGGCTGATAAGCGTGCCTCGGATCCCATTTTTTCCGTCATTTTCACTTACAGCATATGCTTCCAGTTTTACGTCAAAAGCTTTCCCTTTTGAATTAACACAAGAGATAGAAGTGGCACGTATGTAAGCACGCTGTGACGCCAGATCACCAACAGCTGAACCCAGAAGGTTACAGTCACGCAAATCCATGGTGAAATTATTGGGCATGATGACATCTTTTTTAATACGCATCGTTACTGGCATTGGTTCTGATTTGGAAGAAAGGCTTGTAGGCGCTTCAAGCCCGGTAATCAGAACACCAGTGATAATAGATGTTGCCGGAAGAAACATTTCATCTTTTCGGGCAGCATGCCGCGCTTTGCTATCAACTGGCGCAGTACCATCACCTCGTACAGTCCGAGTTGGCGCTTTATCTCCTGCAATGACCTCTCTGCCTTCCTTGATTCTGTTTTCAGACACGGGCATAACCTGAATGACACCATCGGTACCATTAGTCTTAATGGAACTTTGTGTGATTGTTCTCATTGGGCTATTACGCGTAGGTGTGATAGAAGCGTAATTAGGGTTTACGCCATTAATCGGCGCATTAGCATTAAGCTGATAAGGAGCTGCCGGTGCCTGCTCATTAATCGTTTTACGCGAACTACCAGCATCCAAGTTACGATTGCCGTTTCGATTTGTCTGCATATCATTAATTTGCTGAGACAGCTGCTGAAGTTGAGAAGTTAAACTTGCAACTTGGGCTTTAGTTTCCTGTTGGGCTTTTTCTGCTTTTTCGCGGTCCTCTTTCGCCGCATTTTGGTCAAGTCGGTTTTGCTTAACCATTTCTTTATATACTTTCTGGCTTTCTTCATTACTCAATTTGTTCATTTGCGAATCATCTAACAACAAATTGGTCTGCATGTCTTTTTTCTGTGTTTTCTTTTCTTTCTTAACTGGTGTGGAAAAAATAGACTGGCTAATAATATAAACAATCACTACCAGCAGAGCGCCAATAACAGAAAGTCTGACGGTCTTATTTTCCCAGGCCTTTTTAATGTCCATGATTAGCTCCACTTGTAGGTTTCTGGAATCGTTTAATTTTTAGATTTCGTTCGCTGTCAGACATCTGAGGAACGATATAGGGTTCACCTGCTCTGGCCCAGTTTTCACGAACAGATGGATGATTCATTTCAGCTTTATCTATCTGGCTCGTTCTAGATATTTCATGTTTGTAATTAGGTTCCAAAACGTTACTTTTGTGATAGTCAAAAGCATTCTCCTCATTAATATTGCCCTCTCCTACAAATTTATCAATAAGAGTTGGATCGTTCATTATTACTGTCTGAACGGGAAAAGCGTTACTGCCATCTTCGATACTAATGGGTGCGTCCGGAACGATTAATACACTCCTTTTTGGTATATATTCTGACCTGTAGTAAAAGCTGGTTAAAGCAAATACGACAAAACCAATCACGGTGGCCCCAAGCAGAGCAGGCAAAGTAACTTTTCCCATATTATTTTCTGATTAGACTTGGTCTGGTTGTAACCCGGGCCTCGCGTTCCTTGAACAATTTATCCCGGACTATGTAAAGCTCTGTTTCTTCTCCCGGTTGCAGGTATGCTTTATCAAATAAAGCACTTGCAATAACGCCTTCTGCCATACACTGCTGATCAGCAACGATTTGACCGTATGGTTTATCGTTTTTCACAAGAATTACATCAATAAGTTCACGTGAGCCAACCAGTCTCTGACCGAGCTTTGCATACATATTAAAGTTACATGGTGACTGCTCTGGCGCAGGAATACGAGAAAGTCGGTCCTGTTGTAAACTGAATCCTGAAGGGACCTCACCAAGAGCCACAGGAGTCAATAAATCAATGATTCTTTGTTTATGATCGTCTTGTTTTGGATCCGTTGGAGCCAGTTCTTCTGACTGGGAGCGGGCCAACATTTCCTCATAGTTTTGCTTATCCAATGAGGTTTCACGTTTGGCTTGCATAGATGGGCTTAAAGATGTAGTAACTGAAATCATCGCACCGGGAACATCAAGCGGTACCAGGGTCAGGTTATAGGTCGATTCAGGTACCTGATCTTCAGACAACATAATCCCGATTGGTTTATCGGTATTAGTTGAAATAAAGACATCGCCACCATTAACAAATATGCTTGCCTCTTCAGCAGGGGTAGAAGTACTGACAGAAGCATTCTTGAAGCTGGTCGATATTCTGTTTTGAAGTCCTCGTGAAACTGGCAGTACCACATTCCCACCAGGCGGCACATTTACACGCTGAACTTCTTTATATCGGTTACGAGCTTCGACATAAAGTTCATCGGCTTTTGACGTGGCGGTCGCATTGGTTGCATTCTGCTGGGAAGAGGTACCTGTTGGTCTCCCATAGCTATCAATTGCACCAGATCGGGTCTGTGCGTCAAATCCGGGGAGACTAGGATTATTTGATAATGCTCCAGTAATAGCGCTTACCGCAGGCGAAGCATTGCTGGCTGGGGAAAGTTGCACGGTAGGGAGATCAGTTGTAGGTTTTTGTCCCTGCGCATTACCGGCTTCACTAAGGTTTGTTTGTGCACCTGACTGTTCAGAACCAGCTTGACCCGGAATAATGGCTTTTGCAGCTCCATTCTGAAATCCGTCAGCACCAACTGGCATTACAACCGGGTTATTAATTGTTGCTGGCAATTGGTATTCTTCAGCGATTACGCAGTTCGAAGTCGTGAGCATGATCAATGCTGTAATTGCGTTGAAGCCTAAGCCCTTTTTTTTAATCATCACTTGTTACCTGTAGACGGTGGCGGATTATCCAGCGTTGCCAGTTGCTCTTTGCCGTTTATCGTAATTTTTTTAATATTCGGTGTTCCGGAATATTGATTTACATATGCAATTCTTGGGCGACCATTTTTCATCCCGAGAACCCATTCATAAGTCCATTTCGATGATTCAGTTTTGTCCGGAACATTTACAAGTCGAGTCGTTTTGGTACCCCAGACATAGACCATGTCATTTTTTGGATCAAAGTAAATATCATTAGGCTTAAAGGTCTGCTCAACACCACGAGCCTGCATGATATTTATCTGCTCCTGTAAAGACTCACTCGTTTTAGCCTGTAGTTCAGGTGAAAGGGCATCGAGGACATAGGCCGTCACAAAGGAAATATTAGTTGGATTAATATTCCCTAAAAGGGTACTAAAAAAGAGAGCCCATTGTGTTTTATAAGATTCCGATGCTTTGTTACCAACAACCGTGATCTCTTCATTCATGTTTGGAGGGGTAACAATCGTCACTGGGTCAGTGAAAAAAAGAATCTTTGCAACCAATAACCCAATGACGGCTATTGAAACAGTATTAATGCGGATAAGTTTTGTATCACGATTAATCAGGGCGCTGTATGTAATTCCAGCACCTGACGCTTCAGCTTGTGGGCTAAATCGTTTTTTAATGTCCAAAAAACGTCCCTTAGCACTTTCATCTTTCTTTACGTATGACTGTTCAAGATCACCGTTTTCATCCTTTTTAGATTTTTTGAAAAAAGGGATGTTAATGCCACTTAGCATTTTCATTCATAGCTCCATCAAGAATACAAATCTCTGATAAATGGATCGTTGAAATAACGGCTACTAAAAACTGCTTTACCTGGCAAAAAACCGAGCCACCAGAGTTTGTGTTTTAGCAATCCTCTTATTCCTGACTCAGCTGCTTTGTTATACGCAATCCAATACACAACCGCTGCTACAACAGAAAACCCGAAGCATTCGAAGATATTCCCAAATGCAACCAGAATGAATGCAAGCCCTAATTTTTTGGCATCCCAAAACAAAATCAGTAGAGGCATGTTGATCCTGAAAGGGAATCTATAGGTATGCTGAGGAACGTCGTTCTGCTTACTCATTAAAAATCCAGAGAGGGGGATGAACCCCCTCATGCATGATTAACAATAAATTACAGCGGTACGCCAGCATCCATAAAGGTGCTGATAATTTTCTCGCCGTTGGCCATTACCAGCATCATGAATAATGAAACCAGTGCCAGGCCCGGGTTAGGCTTAAGGACAGAGAAATATACGCTTGAGATCAACATCGCGGCTGCCAGAATTTTGCCCGGAGCTCCAGTCATACTTTCACTCATGTATGACCAAATATCTCCCAGTGCCCCATCATCTGAACCCGCATATGCCAGACCGCAAAAAAGCACGGTCAGCAGAACAAACAAAATCACTTTTGCGCTTTTTGTTTTAAAAAGTGCAGCCGTGTTAGATTTCTTTTCACTAAGGCCAATATTTAAAGAAAGTTCCATAATTACTCCGTGTAGATTTGAGTTCACGTAAACGCGAATGAATAATACTTTTTTATTCCGATCCTTCCGTTCGCATAAACCCCCTTTTTTTAACGTTTAGCGATTGGTGAATTTTTAAGCAAAGGGCCTAAAGCATAATCTTTGAAAGGTACCAGTGAACGCTTAGTAAAAGTTTGAAAGAGGGGAGGGGGTAAGATTACGTTAAGCTCAATCCTGAAGCTGATGAGACTCCTCAAGCATAAAAGTCACTTTTGATGGTTTGAAAAGCTCTAACTAGATATCGGGCAGGTAACTAAGCTTCATATCTAATCTTTTTTGTTCCCTTATTATCTATCTCTTGATTCTGAGAAGGCCGCATATCACTGTGCTCCCTGGTTCGGCAACTATCAGTTGGAGAAACTACATACAATCCTCGGGCCGGTGCGTCATTCATCTAAATGCCTTTTACACCTCTGGGCGTGAGTGGGACTTTGTCTTGTCCATACGAACATCATTCATTCGAATGCTTTTGGCCAATGCTATTTAAGCAAATGCTTTCTGGCTGAGTCCTTTTGCGAATGAGTCTTTGATATAACTGCATGAATTTTGGGTTGTTTGGTGTACTAACAAAACAAAGGCATTTCTTTGAATGCCATTGGAGTTGTGATGCTTCTGATATTTTTTTGATCTCATATCAAGCACATAGTCCTTCTGATGCCCAATGTCATAGATGTCTTGGACCATTCTCGCTCTTAACAAAGCTGAACTGTGTGTCATTCGACCTAATGCCATTCACCAAAATGCCTTTTTATACCACTGCATAGCTATGCTCGGGATACAGTGGCAAACAAAAGCATTTCAATGAATGAATTTTTGGGATACCGACATCAAAAGCATTTGTATGAATGTAAGAGGCGTAATCCACAAAAGGCATTCACGTGAATAGAGTGCGCACGAAACCATCTTGCTCAACGGCATTTAATGAATGGGCTAGCATGTACGCTTGAGTCAGAAAGGCATACAGATGAATAGTCAGGAGTTCGTTTGAAAAGTTACTTTTTTGCACATTAAGCCGAGATGTAAGACCAGTAGTAAAAGAAGCACTAAGCATAGCACTGATAAATAACTTATTTTTCAGCAGGTTATAACCAGTGCATACCAGATAGCTTTCAACCTTGTTTGGCAAGGGCCAGCTTAGGGCTTCTTTTGAAGATCTGAAATTGTATGTCGCGACCTTTCTTAACTTCTTGATAATCGAGATATCCGATAGATTCAAGTTCCCGCATTGCTTTACGAATTATCTGGTTTTGCGTACGAATAGGGGTTGTAAGAAGCAACCTTTCCCTCAACCGTTTCATATTAACGAACAACGTACCAGCTGGCATTGCTTCAAAATAAATATAGAGAGATTGCGCAGCTTCTTTTTTAGCCAAAATGTATAGAACCTGAAGGCTTAACAATGTCTTATGGTCGTAACGATACAGTTCCCACATAGAAGGATCCCCAACCAGCTCAACAGTATCGCTTTTTGGATCAATCATAGCCTTCTGCACCAGATGCGTTACTGTGAACCGACCACTACGAGAGTCTGAGAAGGCAAGCACTACCGATGCAAGGTTCATTAATGACTCTTTAAAGCGCGCACGAGTTCGTTTGTTGATGTTTGTTGAACTGATACCACACATCTTCGCAAACTCGTTAAAAGTCAGGCTAATCTTCTCGGAAGTAAAACCATATTTACTGAAAGCCATGATGATCCCGAGCCAGCACTTAAAGTCGGTAGACATAGATAGTTTGACACCAGTTATCTTGATGTCGTCATAACCCTCCGATCTTGCAATTTCCATACACGAAAGCTCATCAGAGGCATCAACTTCAAAGTTTCGGTCGCGGTTTTCTTTTGTGCCGACAGGGGTAAATACACTCAATCTCAGCAGGGCCACGGGCTGAACCGACTTGGACGAGTTAGGCGTCAGTTGATAAGTCTTACCTGATTCATTACTGGTTACGTCAAAAGGATGGATTAACTCGTTGTTTTTAATCATTAACTTAACTCGTCGGTGATAAGATTTTCATTTGGCAAACTGTTTATAACATATTCTTGCAAATGCTTTTTACGCATTTACCTAAATGCCATAAGCATTCCAGTAAATGCCTTCCTTATTCATTCAAATGCTTTTCGCATGCATCCGAATGCCGGATCCTTTCATAAAGTTACTATAATCAATGAGTTAAAGATGCCGTGATCTTTACTTGAACTCTATTGATCTTTAGTGATCTAAAGAATTGATCTAACCTGTTGAAAACAATGATAAGTCCATATAAAACAAGGAATAGCGCTCCTTTATCAATATCTACAGATCGCAAACGGAAATGAAAGTGGGTTTACTATCATTGTTTTATTCAAGACAGTTTTTATTTTAATTTTATTAAGCAAATTTTTTGAGTTTACCTTTTAGATGTATCAGCCCTATTTGGCAAATTTGAGGTTCATGTATCATGTAGTAAACAGGAGGAAGATATGAACAACAGCAAACATACAGTCATTGAAGTGGATACTAATCTAGTTGAAATTGAAAAGGGATTTAATCCCCGAGAGGCGGTAATCGGAGATTTGTGTTACGAACAAGAACCTGTCAAATCGATGATTGTGTCAATCAAACAAGTCTTTAAGGAAGGAAGGCAGGTTGATATGATCAAGGTCGTAAAAAGAAAAGGTAAATATTTAGTTCGTCAAGGTCATACTCGTTTTCATGGCTTAAAATTAGCAATTTCTGAAGGTGCTAATATTCCAAAATTATCTGTTATCTTAATCGATTATAAAAACGAAATTGAAGAATACCTTGAGAACCTCGATGGTAACAGAAGCAATGGGCTAAATCCGGTTGGGCAAGCTCATGCATTAGCTCATGCTGTTAGTCTCGGGTATTCGGTTGAAGAACTAGCAATGCGATATCAACGATCAACTACCGCAATTCGTAATATGCTAAAAATCCTTGATATGCCATTAGAGCTTCAACGTTTGATTAGCCTAAATCTAATCAAAAAAACGCTCGCCATTGAAATAATGTTAAAATATTCCAACGATCACAAAATGGTTTTAAAACATATAGAAGGTTTCTTACCTGGCGTTAAGAATATTGAGACTACAACGAGCAAAATTGTAGGCATACCTGAACACAATGCAGCTGGAGCAGGACCAGACACCTTAAATAAAGGCGGACCAGAAAAGAAAAATTCGGCAGTCACACGTAAGACTTTGGGTATTAAGCGCCTCTCGCATAAGAAAACAGAACGGCTAAAATCTGAATTTCTTGAGCTTGTGGAAAGTACACATACGGAATCTATAACGAATACTCAAACAGAACTAAAATTTGGTAGAGATAGTGCACACTTGTTCAAAAATGTTGATAGTAAAAATGTAATATTTTCTGATGATGGTGTTCAAATAATCTTGAATGATGAAAAGCTAAATATTTTATTGTCTTTACTTAACGACGAAAATACAGCAATCATTCTTTCTAAACCAAAATTAGAAGAGCTTCTGGAAATTCGAGATCTCCTTAAGGAATAAA
The DNA here is from genome assembly GCF_048283985.1 of Enterobacter cloacae complex sp. 6730903. Taxonomy (NCBI): domain Bacteria; kingdom Pseudomonadati; phylum Pseudomonadota; class Gammaproteobacteria; order Enterobacterales; family Enterobacteriaceae; genus Enterobacter; species Enterobacter cloacae complex sp. 6730903. Next base: position 19,327 of record NZ_JBLVXX010000061.1, read on the forward strand.
AAACCGAGGATTAGTTGAGTGATTAAACCTATAAAGCTGACTCTTATCGATAATTATAATGATTTGCTTCTAACTCATGAAGTCCTTAAACGCAACATGGAAGAGTTAGAACACGGTAAACGTTTTGACCAATTTCCTGAAGGGCATGACCACTATGAAAAAACTGTGAAAGAAGCTGTAGCAATCGTAGAGGCACGTTTGGAGGTGTTTCGAAAATGAAATCTCTTTTCTTTACTCTTGATGGTCATATGGTACCAGCCTCAGTGAATGTATCCCTTAACGGAGATGGAAATTATTATGCACCTATCGAAAGAGAATGTAACGAATGTGCGGGCACAGGCCACAAAGGGGCTGATGTATGTGAAAAGTGTCATGGGGTGCAAACAGTTGGACCCATTATTGAAAAATTAGTGGTACTAGAGCCAATTACCTTTCTCGATAACATTCCGGAACTGCGTGTTAACCCAACACTCGAAGCATGGAAATCCAGAAACCACGTACTTATTGAGAAAGCAAAAAAGGCTAACACTAAGTTTTCTAATAGTATATTGGCGCAACTAGACAATAACCGTTTTTTGACAGAACGCCAGCTGGATTGTTTCTTTACAACCTTTGATGTGATGTTGTCTGAAACTCCGGAAAATGAACAAGAAATTTTAAAACATAGCTACAATATCGGCCAGGTCATAAGCATTGAACTAACATTTACTGAAGTCAGGGCCGCGTACGCAAAAAGTAAAGGGAGTTATTTTTTTACATTTACTGGTAAAGTTAGAAATGACGGGATCGCTTTAACGGCCGATAAACAGGATCACATTTTATTGGGTGAACGTTATCATTTGACTGGAAAAGTCAGAAAATTCTATGATTTTGATTCGAAAAATTATGCTGCAATAACAGTTTTTAAGTTAAGTAAACTCCAAGACAGTTAAATGTTTTACTGCTTAAATATAGAGCCAAGACTTAAACTGTCGTTAGGACTCACTCACGTAATATTGTTGCTTACGCAATGGGTTTTATCCCTCATAAAGATCTGCGAGTATAAATCTTTTACATTTAAATTCCCCTCTATCACAACCTTTTCAATCTGTCTCTTATACACATCTCCGAGCCCACGAGACATACGCCATTATCGC
>NZ_JBLVXX010000062.1:0-19822 GCF_048283985.1 Enterobacter cloacae complex sp. 6730903
AATGACGAAAGCAGGTATGCCTGAAAGCGTGCGTATTGCCTGAAAACACAACCCGCTACGGGGGAGACTTACCCGAAATCTGATTTATTCAACAAAGCCAAGTCTATCAGTAAAGAGAATGAGAGATCAAAGTGGTCATTTTAATTGAGCTGGATAACGGACATTTCAATTGAGCCTTGACATAAGTTGTAGTAGCAAAGTTGTAATGTCCGATAATGGCTAAGTTAAGATGTCCGGCGTGTATAATCAAGTAAGGATTACCATGACGGCTCTCGCAGCGGAGTTTTTCACATTGGATGAAGTTAACCGACTCAAAATCATTCAGGATGTCATCGACCGGCGTCTGACAACACAAATGGCAGCTCAGCGGCTTGGTATCTCCGACCGTCAGTGCCGTCGTCTGCTTGCGCGTTATCGTGAAGATGGTCCGATTGGCATGACCAGCCGCCGTCGTGGTAAATCCAGTAACAACCAGTTGCCTCAGGGACTGGCCGCATACGCGCTGAACATTATTCGCGAACGCTATAACGATTTCGGTCCGACGCTGGCCTGTGAAAAACTGTCTGAGGTGCACGGTGTTCATCTTTCCAAAGAAACCGTCCGTAAGCTGATGACTCAGGCCAGTCTGTGGGTCCCACGTAAGCAACGTGCGCCAAAAATTCAGCAACCTCGTTACCGCCGTGCCTGTGCCGGTGAACTCATACAAATCGACGGCTGCGACCACCACTGGTTTGAAAATCGGGGACCTAAGTGTACGGCACTGGTTTACGTTGATGACGCAACCAGTCGTTTAATGCAGCTTCTTTTCGTGAAATCTGAGTCTACTTTCACCTATTTTGAAGCGACCCGGGGCTATATTGAAAAACATGGCAAACCGCTTGCGCTGTACAGCGACAAAGCCAGCGTATTCAGGATCAACAATAAAAATGCAACCGGCGGCGACGGCGATACCCAGTTTGGCCGTGCGATGCATGAACTGAACATTCAGACCATTTGTGCAGAAACCAGTGCTGCCAAAGGCCGCGTTGAACGGGCGCACCTGACGCTTCAGGACCGACTGGTCAAGGAGCTCAGGCTCCAGGGCATCAGTTCCATGGAAGCTGCGAACGCATTTGCCGAAGAGTTCATGAACGATTACAACCGTCGTTTCGCAAAAGCGCCTCGCCAGGCGTTTGATGTTCATCGGGAACTGGATGTCGATGACGATCTTGATATGGTATTTAACTGGCGTGAAGCTCGTAAAGTGTCGAAATCACTCACAGTGCAATACGACAAAGTCCTTTATCTGATTGAAGACAGCGAATTCAGTCGTCGGGCGATTGGTAAATACATCGATGTCTGGCATTACCCGGATGGACATAAAGAGCTCCGGCTTAATGGCGTATCACTTCCCTACTCCACCTATGACAAGCTTTCTGAAATCGATCAGGGGGCCATTGTGGATAACAAACGTCTGGGGCGGGCCCTGGAAATGGCGCAGCTGGTCCAGGCCGAGCGGGATAATAACCGGTCGCAATCCGTACCATCCGGAGACGGCCCTTCTCGCAGGCGTAAAGCTCCCACGACGAAGAAATCCCAGCGTTCCCTGGATCAGGACGATATGTTCAATGCCCTGGTGAAACTTCAGTCACGCTCTGAAGAGATATTTGGGAAGAAACCGATTTAAAGCCCGGTAATCCATCCGGGCATGCCTGGCTGTCAGATTTTGGCCTGATTGACCCGTGCCGCGAGCTCCTGATGACTCTCTTTCCTTTCGCTGTAGCGGTCGGACAGGTAGGCTGTGTGCCCTTTCAGGAGTAACGTCATTTTGAACAACTCTTCGGTAACGTCGACAATCCTGTCATACCAGGGTGAGGGTTTCATGCGCCCTTCATCATCAAATTCCTGCCATGCCTTTGGCACTGACGACTGATTGGGGATGGTGAACATCCGCATCCAGCGGCCAAGTATCCGCATCTGATTGACCGTGTTAAACGACTGTGAACCACCACAAACCTGCATGACGGCCAGCGTTTTACCCTGGGAAGGACGAACAGCACCTTCACTCAGGGGTATCCAGTCAATCTGGGCCTTCATCACCGAGCTCATGGCGCCATGTCTTTCCGGAGAACTCCAGACCATTCCGTCACACCACCTGACCAGCTCGCGGAGTTCAAGCACTTTGGGGTGACTTTCGGGCGCATCATCGGGTAACGGCAGACCGGATGGGTTAAATATTTTCACCTCAGCCCCCATCTTTGCCAGCAACCGCCCGGCCTCTTCCGCTGCAAAACGACTGTAGGACCGCTCTCGTACTGAACCGTACAGGATGAGAATTCGCGGCATGGTTTCGTTGTTGCCCGTAAGTTTGCTGGCAAGCGCATCATCAAAATAAGCCGGTTCGATTGCTGGTAAGTCGGTCATAAAAAATCTCCATTTCATAAGCTATGCTTTAAAAGTTATCACATATGAAATACCATATGTATTGTTATTTTTTTACGAGGTTAAGCATGCTACAGCCTGTTCAGCTTTTTAAACTGCTCGCCGACGAGACCCGTTCAACTATCGTGATGCTTCTCAGGGAGTCCGGTGAAATGTGCGTCTGTGACATCTGTGCGGCAACCGCAGAGTCTCAGCCAAAAATTTCTCGCCATATGGCCCTTTTACGTGAAGCCGAGCTGGTCATCGACCGTCGCGAAGGAAAATGGGTGCATTACCGACTGTCGCCACACATGCCAGCATGGGCTGCGGGTATTATTGATACAGCCTGGAACTGTGAACGAGAAAACATACGCAACAAGCTCAGTAGCGTGGCATCTGTCTCCTGCTGATGGCGATATATATATCCGAATAAACAAATGTGAATGGAGTTTCTGATGTTACTGGCTGGTGCTATCTTTTTATTCACGCTCGTCCTGGTTATCTGGCAACCCAGAGGGCTGGGGATTGGCTGGAGTGCCTCACTGGGCGCAATTCTGGCATTGCTGACTGGCGTCGTTCATCTGGGGGATATTCCGGTGGTCTGGCAGATAGTGTGGAATGCGACCGCCACCTTTATCGCCGTGATCATCATCAGTCTTCTGCTCGACGAATCCGGCTTCTTTGAATGGGCCGCGCTGCACGTTGCCCGTTGGGGGAATGGCCGGGGGCGGCTGCTCTTCACCTGGATCGTCCTGCTTGGTGCGATGGTTGCGGCACTGTTTGCCAACGACGGTGCGGCACTGATCCTGACACCTATCGTTATCGCGATGCTGCTGGCGCTGGGATTCAGCCGGGGAGCAACCTTAGCGTTTATCATGGCCGCAGGGTTTATCGCTGACACGGCAAGCCTGCCACTGATTGTCTCAAACCTGGTGAATATCGTCTCGGCGGATTTCTTTAAGCTTGGTTTCTCAGAATATGCCGCCGTGATGGTCCCGGTTAACCTGGCCGCGATTGCGGCTACGCTGGTGATGCTGCATCTGTTTTTCCGTAAGGACATTCCCGCCGTTTACGACGTTTCTCTGTTGAAAGAACCGAAAGACGCTATACGTGATGTGAATACCTTTAAAACCGGCTGGCTGGTTCTGGTGTTGCTTCTGGTGGGATTCTTCGGACTGGAGCCGCTGGGCGTACCGGTCAGTTTGGTCGCAGCCGCTGGTGCATTGCTTCTGTTTGCTGTTGCGAAAAAAGGGCATGCCATTAACACCGGTAAGGTGCTGCGTGGTGCGCCCTGGCAAATCGTTATCTTCTCGCTGGGGATGTACCTGGTGGTCTACGGCTTACGAAATGCCGGTCTGACCCACTATCTCTCTTCCTTGCTGAATCAGCTGGCAGAGCAGGGATTGTGGGCGGCAACGCTGGGTACGGGCTTCCTGACGGCCTTCCTGTCATCAGTGATGAACAATATGCCGACCGTGCTGGTCGGGGCGCTGTCGATTGATGGCAGCACAGCGACCGGTGTTATCAAAGAAGCGATGATTTACGCCAACGTCATCGGCAGCGACCTGGGGCCAAAAATTACCCCTATCGGCAGTCTGGCAACGTTACTGTGGCTGCACGTTCTGTCGCAGAAAAATATCAAAATTACCTGGGGATATTACTTCCGGGTGGGCATTGTCATGACAATCCCCGTGCTGTTTGTCACGCTTGCAGCACTGGCGCTTCGTCTGTCTTTCACTTTGTAATGAGATACTGATATGAGCAACATTACCATTTATCACAACCCGGCCTGCGGCACGTCACGCAATACCCTTGAAATGATCCGCAACAGCGGTACAGAGCCGACCGTTATTCATTATCTTGAAACCCCACCATCACGAGCTGAGCTGGTAAAACTCATTGCGGATATGGGGATCACGGTACGAGCGCTGCTGCGTAAGAATGTCGAACCTTTTGAAGCGTTAGGGCTGGCGGAAGACCGCTTTACTGACGAGCAGTTAATCGATTTTATGTTGCAGCACCCTGTTCTGATCAATCGCCCTATCGTGGTAACGCCGCTGGGTACCCGGCTATGCCGCCCTTCTGAAGTCGTGCTGGATATTCTTCCCGATGCGCAGAAAAGCGCGTTCACGAAAGAGGACGGTGAGAAGGTAGTTGATGAAAAAGGTAACCGGCTGAACTAAACGTGTTCTTGTGACGAAGGGCGAGAGAACTCGCCCTTTTTTATTTAAGATAATCAGTGCTAACGGAGGATAAGAAGCGGTTGTTGCGTCTTTTGCAGCATTTCGGAGGTATGACTACCGATAAAGAACTGCCGCAACCTGGAATGACCGTAGGCCCCCATCACTATCAGATCGACAGCATTTTCCTCGGCGTAACGAATAAGCGCGTCCCCGACTGATTGCCCGGTAAGATGTGTTGTGCTGTTTTCTATATCCGCGTCACGTAAAATTTGCTGTGCGGTCAGCAGCTCTTCCTTCTTACCGTTTACCATGACAAGGTGGCACTCCAGCCCCCTGAGTAAGGGACTCATCGTCAGACGTTCCAGGTTACTCCTGCTTTCTTCACTGCCATCATAAGCCAGCATGACTCTGGAAGGCACTGAGTAGTTCTCCGGAACAACCAGTAGGGGTTTCTTTTGCAGACGAATAACGCTTTCCAGATGAGAGCCTACCGGATGCTGGCTACCCCGACGCCCCAGCACCATGAGACGAAGGTCGCTCAGCTCTGCCAGAACTTCATCCGGTGTACCGTGTTTTTGCATCAAAAGCACATCCGGGCTTCCCTGTTTTTGAAGCAGTTCAGCACAACTTTCCAGTATTGCTTTCCCCTGGGCCATCAGCAGGCGATTACGTTGCCCTTCAATTTCTACCAGCTCATCGGTCAGCAATTGCTGACTGTCTATGCCGAGAGTGCCGGTCAGGTCTGACACTACCGGGGTGCTGTCTTTTTCGATAACGTGCAACAGTGCTAGCTGTGATTGCAAAGTGCGGGCTGCCCACGCCGCATATTCACACACTGACCGCGTTGAAAGTGAACCGTCCACACAGGCTGTAACAGTATTATTCATAGTTTTCCCTCCAGTCTGTTAATGACCGCCCATCAGTTTTTCGACTTCTTCAGGTTTATCGTGAACACCAAACCGGTCAACGATGGTGCGGGTGGCTTCATTCATCCCACGTATTTCAACCCCGGCGCCCTCTCTACGGAACTTAATGACCACCTTATCCAGGGCGCTGACGGACGTGATGTCCCAGAAATGGGCATGTGAAACGTCTATCACCACATTCTCAATCGCTTCACGGAAATCAAAGTGGCTCGTAAAGCGGTCTGCTGATGCAAAGAATACCTGGCCGGTGACGGTATACGTCCGGCTCGTCCCCTCCAGAACTGAGGTTACACGCATGAACCGGGATACTTTAGTGGCAAAATTGAGCGAAGCAATCAGTACACCGGTCAGCACACCGAAGGCCAGATTATGTGTTGCCACCACAACCGCGACGGTGGCAAGCATGACCACGCTGGTTGAAAGGGGGTGTGTCCGCAGGTTGGCAATGGAGCGCCAGGAGAATGTCCCGATGGAAACCATAATCATCACCGCGACCAGCGCTGCCATCGGAATTTGGGAGACCCAGTTGCGCAGGAACACAATCAGGCAAAGCAGCACCACGCCCGCCGTGAGGGTTGAAAGTCGTCCGCGTCCACCGGATTTTACGTTGATAACAGATTGCCCAATCATCGCGCAGCCTGCCATTCCTCCGATAAAGGATGTGCAGATGTTCGCGATGCCCTGAGCTTTGCACTCCCTGTTTTTGTCGCTTGGCGTGTCGGTCATGTCATCCACGATAGTGGCGGTCATCATCGACTCAAGCAGGCCAACCACCGCAAGCCCCGCAGAATATGGCAGGATGATGAGCAGCGTCTGAAGATTTAAAGGCACGTCCGGGAGCAGGAAGACCGGCAGACTGTCGGGAAGTTTCCCCATATCCCCGACGGTTCGCACATCCAGATGCAGCCACATGGCAATCCCAGTCAGCACCACGATGCACACAAGCGGTGAAGGAATGGTTTTGTTGATATAAGGGAAGAGATAGATGATCCCCAGCCCTGCCGCAGTCATGGCATAAACATGCCATGTCACATTGGTCAGCTCAGGCAACTGGGCCATAAAAATCAGTATTGCCAGTGCATTAACAAACCCCGTGACCACTGAGCGTGAAACAAAACGCATCAGCCCGCCAAGCTTCAGATATCCGGCTATCAGCTGGAATACCCCGGTCAGTATGGAGGCAGCCAGTAAATACTGTAAGCCATGATCTTTCACCAGCGTCACCATCAGGAGAGCCATTGCACCGGTGGAGGACGAAATCATCGCCGGACGTCCGCCAAAGAAGGCCATAACGAGAGGAATACAGAACGCCGAGTAGAGGCCCACCTGGGGATCAACACCGGCGATAATGGAAAAGGCGATCGCTTCTGGAATGAGTGCGAGCGCGACAACAATACCGGCCAGAACGTCACCACGGACGTTACCCAGCCAGTCCTTACGCGTCGAGGACAGCAACATAGTAATTTCTCAGTTTTTAGATACAGTCAGCCCTGGAGGGCTACATTTTTACGTACGGTAAAGCACATCCGCAGACGGGATGTTATTGAGTGCGTGCTGAGGCTTGCTCAGTACGACAGAGGAAGGAAAAACTCAGGGTGGCGTAATACGCATAGCGGTTGTCAGATTCTCCATAGCGGATGTGTATATATTGTCGGCTCTGTTGTCAGGAAGAACTTACAGAACACGTCGCGTTTGAACATGAAACACTTCAAAGCAGCCCAATACTACAAATAAAGCGAATACGGGGTCAACCCAACAAGGTACTCAAACGAAGAGGTTAAGATGCGATTTTTATCCAGGAATTCAATATTATCAAAGGACATTTGAACTTTGCCCCACCCCGGACATCTCTACTTAGCTTTGACATAAGTTATTGATTCATATGTGGTTATTTTTTAACATTTACGTTTCACGTACTGATAGATTGCCTTTGAAGCCAACGCTGACCGTCATTCATCTTGATCAGGAATTTGGGCATCTTCTAAAAACACCTTTGTACGGTAATCATCTTTCCAGCCTAACCAAACTGAATCTTCACCACCGGAAGAAACAACTTTACGGTTTCCTGTGAGATTATCAGCCTGTTCTAAGCATATTGACTGCATATCAATGAGCAAATCAGCTTCTGCGACTTCCGTGCCGCCGATCGTTTCATAGCCGGAAATCAGAACAATTGCCTCAGGGTCTCTTTCGTTCAGCATGGCGATCAACTCTTTCACTTTCATTTTAAGATACCAGTAGTTTATTTGTGTGCATTGCTGATGGATTTTATAGTGCTGCCGACCTTTTTCAAGGTGCTTCCGTTGCTTCCAACGATCATGCTAACGACCTTGTTGTCTGACCTGGTATTGCCGTGGTCATCCTTTTAGAGAAATGCTCCAAAGATCAACATGGCGGCATAGGTTTTCCAGCTTGACCAATCAATCGTGGAACCAAGCAACAGATAGAATGCCAGGGCTACCAGCCCCAGCTTTACTACTAGCGCGATTATTATGGTGAAGATAGACTCATCGCGTTCGCCTTTAAGTATTTTATACCGCGTAATTAAACTGTCGTTTTTCATGTAGCATCCGTTATAGTTATTAAAGTCCTGCATTAGAAGTTGTTATTTGCCGAAGTTACCTTGTATGAGTTAACTGTGGATCCAAAAATACAAAATATAAGCTGTGCCAATTGAAAGGATTAGAAAAGCACAGTTACTAATAAAATCTACTAATGCTTGTAGCTTCTTTATTCTCACAATTGCTGGACCGTGTTCAGTAGAGGTACTACTCAGCCCTTTTGTTCTGGCACTCTCTGCTTTTCTGAAAAAATTGTAATGCAATCCTGACCGCAAGCAAAACCATGCCAAACCAGTCGTTATTACGATATTTATGTAGAAAGCATATTGAATCATTTGTTCAGTTTCGAAGCTTTCCATTGAAAACCCTTTGTTGAAATGTTGAATAAAATTATTTTTAGTAAATGTAAGCAATAAATAGAACGAATATTAATAGTGAAAGATGCAATGCCAACATCTGCTTATGATGCCTTATGAGGATTTCTTCCTTCGCATTCATTAAATCGTACATCTCATCAATATTTTTATTGCTGGTATATTCGAGACGTTCATCACGAAGTAATTTGAACTTTACCAATACGACAAGTGATTTAATAATAAAGCTCGTAAGCATAACAGTTATAGACAAAAATAAAAAATAGGCCAAATTCATATATCACTCCATGGAGATTAATAGAAAAATTTATAATAAGTAATCTCATAGAGCATTACTTGAATCTTCTTCCCATACTAAGGACTCACCGAGAAACTTAGTTAAAGATGATTTGGCATACTGTGGTTCGGAAAAAAAACGTGGGAACCAGCCGTCAAAGCTTTGGGTACCATTGTGACGATTTTCAGGCGAGACTGATAAGCGGTACCCGTCTTCGTAAGGTGAAATGCTAAATGTGTATCCATCATCTGTCTTTGAGATCAGCGTTTTGCATGTCATATGACTGTTTGCTCACAAAGTTACTTTTCTAAGATATCGAAAAGTGTGGATTAGATCATCATTCAGATAGTCTTTTCATCACAAACTTTCCTGCCCACATTATCACAATTATAAAGGTAATAAAACCGATCTGCTCCCAACGTAAATTGGTTTGCTGTTCGGAATCATCCAAATGAATTGCATAAATGTAACATCCGAAGGTAAGCGTGAGTGGAACAACAAGCATCCCTACCTTTTTAGTAATATTTCCAATAAACCACCAATAAAGAACCCAGGAAATAATAGAAGAATAAAAAATTGCTTCTGAAACTATCATATGTAACCTCTTGAATTAGTCGATGCTGTGGGTAAATAAACCCGGACCGTCAAATGATGCAATTGCAAAATATTTAGTAACCATGAATCCTTCGGTTATCTATTTCAGCCATGTATGCAGTAGGCTTTTTTAAGAGATAGATTGGTGAAACGACATTCGTTTTGACTTTATAAGCCAGAATGAAAACACCTGCGGAGCTTGCCATAAGTACCGCAAGAAGAATAGATACCGTTAACTCCTTTGGTGTTTGTATCACCGAAAGAAGAAACAATGCGCTTATGGCTGCAAAAATCCAGCAATATAATGATGCATCCATAAAACCAGCTACAACACTCGATCCAAAAAAAAACCAAAATAAACTTATTAAGATTACTGAGTTTTCATTCATGTCTGTTCCTTGTTATTACTAATTATATTATGCTTTATAGTTGACCGTCAGACTACCCACGGGTTTTGACGAACAAAGTCACGCACTCCATTTATACATGCTTTTGAGATGACTTCAAAATAAGGATGGTTTGATGGAATCATATTCCCGGTATTATCAAGAAGCATAATAGTCCCTAAAGACCGAACCAGTTGATATTCATTGAGCTTACGCTTTAGCAAAGTTTGCAATCTATAAATTGTCTCACCGGAACTGTTACCTTCGATACCTACAACAGAGACCGTACAGTTCACTTCCTGATTATCAGATTGATAATCGAATCAGTAATTTTCGTTGCAATTTCCTTTTTGCGCATGCTCAATTTTGCCAGGCCATTTTACCCATAAAGAAGAGTTGTTTTTAGATCGTAAGATCTGCTTCAGCGTTTCCAATGGATTTTTTTCATCAACCTCAGACCAGGCCGAAATAAATTCTTTCTGCATTGCCTTAGGGTCTATAACGGCAATGAAATCAAATTCCTCTTTATTGATAGAGTTGGCTCGATCTTTGAGATAAAACAGACCGAGTTTATATCCCTTTTCACTTTTCCAGTTTGCTCCCACAGGCTGATAGTCTGTATTTATAAACGGTTTGAAAGTGTGAGTGTCGGGAGAAAAAATTACTGAGGGTGCCAGCACCCGGCCTCGGTATCGTATTGGATTTACAAATATTTTTTCCCCGTCACATAACATTTCAATAATTGCTTTTGTCACAACTACTGAAATAGAAGGTCTACATGTATTTTGATTTATTTCCCCGAGGTGCGCCAAACTTCCATCCTCACTCTTCAACACCTTTGTAAGGCAAGTCGGGCAATACTGTTGATCTCTATAATAAACAGGCATGGTTAGACGACCGGAATCGTTTAGTACCAACTGAAGTAACGGATGAGGCTCTTTCATCATGGTTATTTCTTCCCTTTCACCTTTCTGGGCTTTTCGTTTGCCTGTCTCCACTGCCATGGTGGGACAGGGTTGGTGTCTGCCCATAACCCTTTTGCCTCCTTTTGTGCTGCGGATTCATATTTGATATAGCCAGGGACAATGGCGTTATCTTCGAACCGATAAACCCACGCATATCCACTGTCCACCATAGAGGCATTGATATCATATCCATCTAACCAGATGGTACCTAACATACGGCCATAGATATCCGTACCATGGTCTATCACGGTAACGATTTTAGTTGCTATAGCTGTGGTTAAGGCCTGTTTTGCTTTTTGGCCAAAAGCCTGTTTAGATTCAGGAGCGTCTATACCATACATCCGTATTTTGATGGTTGTGTTTTGAGCATCCAACGCAGTTATGGTGTCACCGTCAACAATCTTAACCACCTTTGCCTCAAAAGTTGTTGAGTTCCCCCAGGACGCCACTGGGAATACAACAATCATGATGGGCAAAAGTAACTTTGTAAAAAAAAACATCATTTCACCTGAATTTGTTGAGTACAGACATGTATCCACAAGCCTATTTACAGGCAGTATTTTAACAAGTCATTATTTCATGGGCGGGCTTAAAACCAATCTTTTTGCAACTTAAAGGCAGAATAATCACAATAAATTTAGAACCTGAACCAAAAAATAATCCAAATTAAGCGTGTTAATCTATCTCAAAGATATTATTCCTGAGAGAGTTTGGATGAAACGTTACACTCATGATCTTGAGACAGACCTGAATGATGTGGATAAAACACCATCTCTGATCCACAAAACTTTGTTAACAGCTTCGACTATTTATGACCTGAAATATCTGGCTCAGGTATTAAATGATGAAAATGGCAGTAATTGGTCCCGTGCATCCCTTAAACGTCAGGTTACATGCATACCTGAGCATTGTGATCTGAGTATCGCAGATGGACGCTATCTACAGACTTTAATACCTTCACGACCTGCTGATTATGAGGACAGGCACTTTAGCTTTATCGATCTGTTTGCAGGGATAGGTGGACTGCGAAGCGGATTTGATGCCATCGGTGGTAAATGTCTTTTCACGAGCGAATGGAATACTTATTCCAGCCGTACTTACCGGGCGAACTGGTATTGCGATGAGAACGAGCACCGCTTCAATTCAGACATCCGTGACATCACTCTTAGCAACCGGCCCGAGGTTACTGATGACGAGGCATACAAATTTATCGATGCCTCTATCCCGGATCATGATGTTCTTCTTGCGGGATTTCCATGCCAGCCATTCAGCATCGCCGGTGTCAGTAAAAAGAACTCTATGGGTCGCAAACACGGTTTCGAGTGCGACACTCAGGGTACGCTCTTCTTTGATGTGGCCAGGATCATCCGGGCAAAACAACCTGCAATTTTTGTTCTGGAAAACGTAAAAAATCTGAAGAGTCACGATAAGGGTAATACCTTTAACATCATCATGAAAACGCTCGATGAGCTTGGCTACGACGTCGCAAACAGCGAAAGCACGGGCGCGGATGATCCTAAAGTCATCGATGGCCGTCATTTCCGACCCCAGCACCGTGAACGTATCGTCCTTATTGGTTTTCGCCGCGACCTACGTCTGAAAGACGGTTTTACTCTGAGAGATATTAAAGACTTTTATCCGGACAAGCGCCCTTCTCTCTCAGATTTACTGGATCCGAGCGTAGATAGTAAATACATCCTCTCCCCTAAACTCTGGGAGTACTTATACAACTATGCAAAGAAACATGCGGCAAAAGGCAATGGTTTTGGTTTTGGACTAGTAGATCCTTCCAATGTTAATAGTGTCACCAGAACCCTCTCAAGCCGCTATATGAAAGACGGATCTGAAATTCTTATTGATCGGGGCTGGTCTCATGAGCTGGGAGAAACTGATTTCCATAACACATACAACATGGACCGTCGGCCACGCATGCTAACGCCACGTGAATGCAGCAGGCTAATGGGCTTCGATAAACCCGGGGAAAGTGTTTTCCGTATCCCTGTGTCCAATACACAGGCTTACAGACAGTTTGGGAACTCCGTGGTCGTTGATGTCTTTGCGGCCGTCGCCAAACTGCTGAAGTCTCGAATTGAATTTGCAGCCTCCCAGCGCTTGCGGCAGTTTTACGACGAAGTCAGCTGACCTGAGCTCCTTCATCAATTTAAATGCTTAAGATTGTTGTAATAATGTCAGAGGTCAACCATGACGTATTTCGAATCAGCTGAAGGTGAGACGGTATCTAAAGAACGAGCATTACAAGAACTGTCCAGGCATTGCGTTCCCGAAACAGATTTCGAAGAATTCTTTAGCGACATGGGCGTAAAGGAACAGTATGACGCTCAGGAAGTGTTGCTTTGGTTGGGATATTAAACTTCCTGTTTAGGAGACTACTATGAGCCAAAAATTCGCAGTGATGATTGCTTACGACGACGATCCAAACGTCAAAAGGTACTCACCTGACTTTCAAACGCAGGATGAGTTTGCTAAAGGGTGGCAGTCGGCTCTTAAAAAGGCACACCACACCTCAGGTCAAAAATCAGTCATCACCTGCGGATGTCGTGGAAAAGGAGAAAAGCGACTTTATGTTCGTGCTTTACCGAACGGTGATGCCTTTATTCTCGTCAAAGCCGCTAACACGGGCATTGAGCATGATCCTTCCTGTGTATTCTTCTCCCTTGATGCCCGGCATACCGGCCTGAAAGGATATGCGAGTGGTGTGGTCCGGATTACAACCGAAGGTGATATGGCTGTAAGGCTCGGTATCGGTATGACAGAGAAAGATCCTCCTGAAAAATCAGAAGTGCCTCCCCTGCCCCATGTTCAGCGACCAGAAGGAGGTCAGGCCTCAATGACCCTCCTGGGCTTGCTTAGTCTTTTGTGGACAGAGTCTGGTCTGAATGTCTGGTACCCGAAAATGGCAGGGAAACGTAACGATTCACTGGTACGGTATCGTCTGCTTGAAACCGCTAAACAAATTCGTACCGGCAGAGCCTGCATAGGTGACCATTTATTCATTGGTGTACCTGACCCGAAACAACCTGTCGCTCAGTCGCAAATTCAGCGTCTTTCATCACAGGCGATGAGTGATAAACGTCTCATGCTCCTGTCAGTTTTACCTCGCTACGATGCTGAAAAGCATGAGAAGCCACTTAAATTTTTACCCCTGCGGAATTTTGGGGGGCTACCGCTGATTTTTTTCAATTCAGAAGGCCATTGGGATAGCGTAAAGAAACGATTTTCATCGGAGTACGCAGCATGGAAATCCGGGGCGAAAATAGTTGTCTTTGCGTTGACGTCACCAGCTGCGGTAACCGGCAGAGGCCCTTCTGTAAGAGCTCATCAAATTGTGCTGATGCACGTTAGCGAGAACTGGATACCTCTGGACTCCTCCTATGAGGCGGTTGTTGCAGAAAAGCTGGATGCAGAGCACCGGCAGTACGTTAAGCCCATGCGTTATGATGCGAGTATTAGTGAGGTGTTCCCTGACTTCTACCTGCTCGACACAAAAAGCGATAAGCCGTTCCCGATGGAAGTATTTGGTATGGCCACTCCTGCTTATCTGGCCCGAAAGCAACTCAAAAAAGATTATTACAACCGTGAATATGGGCCTTATGGATGGTGGCACTGGGATGCGACCACAGCATCTGAAACTATGGTGCTGCCTCATTTTCCAGAATCACGTAAACCTCTTTCAACTGGCACACCTGCTTAAAATGGAGAAAAAATGTCATACATGCTTTCACTAAGCGAACAGACAAAACTGAACGCTTTCCTGTCAGGGATCCTTGATGATTACAAGACTGGGGTTATCACTCAGATACAAGCTGTTGGTAAAATCGGTAACGTGTTTTCTGCACTGGAAAGTGGAGACTCAAAAAAGGTAGTGCATTTGTTGACTGAAGGACGAAAACTCCTGCGGACGGGCTGAATGTCCGCAGAAGGTCTACTGTGCCAGGGGATGCAGAGAAGTCTATCAACCTGGCTTCATTTATCATGATGTTTTTCTACTACGCGGCTGTTTTGACTTTCCAGTACCTCCCCCTGCCATTGCACCAGTCAATGTATCAATGGTGCCTTTCAGGGATTCTGAGATTGTTTTCTCTGCCTCCAGGGTAGCTTCCAGCTTCATTACTTTGGACTGGAGCGTTTTTAATTCACTGCTTTGTTCAGCCACTTCCGCTTCATAGCCCTGGCTGACCAAAGTTACTTTTTTCAGGTCGGCGCTCAGCGACTCGTTTAGTTTATGGAGTTCAGTAAGCTCGGCATTCACCGCCACCAGGTCACCCTCCTTCCCGGACAGTGCACTTTTCAGCTCAGCACAGAGGTTCTGTGCAGCAATCAATTCCTGTTCAAACCTGTCCCTCTCTGCCTTTGTATCTGACACAGTCTGACTTAACTGGTCGCATTGTCTGGAAAGACCGGCATTATCAGAACGCTGAGTGTTGATCTCTTCGTTCAGCTTTTTTTGATATTCAAGGTGACCAGCGATCTCTGTTTTACGTTCAGCCAGTTGCTGGGAGAGTGAGTCATTTGACTGCTGTGCGAGGCTTAATTCATGCCGTGTGCTATCTAACTGGTGATGGCAGGTTTCGAGTTCTGCTTCGGCAACATTCAGCCTTGTTTCTAACTCCTTGACGGTACTGTCCCGGATCTCTAATCGACCCTGTAGCGCCTGATTCTCAAGTTTCAGCTCATCCATATCGGTAGCGCTTTGCTCAAGCCGCTGTAAAAGCTGCGTTACCTCCTCCTCCAGCTGCATGCTACGTGCTTCAGCTTTTTTAACACTATCACTCTGTATTGCGGTATAGCTTCTACGGTAGTGCCAGGTGATGTACGAGATAATATCGCCGAGTGCAACCTTCACCTCATCGGGTATATCCAGGTAACGGGCCTCTTCAGGAACCTCTTTAACATACTTCTGGTACTCAGCGAACATCTCCTGTGACCTTGCAAACGAGCCGCCAACAGCGTTTCTGAGCCAGTGAACTTTGAAGCTCAGATCGATATTTTCCGGGTTAATTTTTTTCTCTTCGCACAGACGTTCGATTGCATTGAAGTAATCGATCATCGCAATAGATGAGTACCTTGAACGACCCATTTCCTTTGATTTTTCTGTGGATTCGCTGCGGATGTCATTCTGCACCTCTGGCGAGGTAGCATCGTTCAGGCTTTTTTCTTTATCGTTTTCGATCATCATTTTTTTCCTGCGGCCGGAAGCTGGTTTGCAAAATATATGCTGATAAGATCGTTCAGAGCATTCAGAAGCGAGATACTGTCGATACAAATATGAACGTTTCCATTCTCAAACAGGCGACACCGCCAGCCATTCTCATCGCAGACCTCGCCTGTGAAATCTGTATTTCTCATGGCCGTCAGCCTGTCGACCATACTCAGCCCACCGCCGGTTGCAGGTGTTGGAGTATCAGAACAGATGCATACAATATTCTCAAAGTCGCGTAAACAAAAGTGATTGTCCTGCGAGAAACCGTTGTACCTCAGTACGTTCACACCAGGAAAAATCCCCCGAAGAACAAGCTTTTTCGGCATTGTATATTGCCGTGCATTGCTTTTAAAACTTCGGTCAAGCTTGTTGAGAACATCAACGAAACCTTCTGCAAGCGTGTCTCGTCTGTTAGCCAGTGCATGCTGTAATGTTCCCTTAACAATCTCCAGGGAAGCGACGGGCGGATCCGTACGTAGGGATTCGTTAAAGGCTTCTTTTTGCTTATGGTTCCAGTACCGGTCCATACCTATTTCTTCAAAGAGCCTTTTCCACGTTTTACGGTCAATTTCCTTACGCCCCTCCTCGATGGTGCGATCCAGTGACGACGGAAGACCAAATGCGTTGGGCTGCATAATTCTGCTGGTGAAGAGAGAGAGACCGCACAGTTCCGACGCTTCCGAGATTAACCGCATCCCTTCTTCGAATTTCTGCATGGCCATATCCCGGGCGCTGATGAGCTGCCCTGTCCGGCTCGCCGGTACTGGCTCAGAACCCTGGTTTTGAGTCATTTTACACTCCATTTTGGTATGTCAGAACATTTTGATTTGAGCAAAGGTAGGTGTACACAGACATTAAAGTTGTCTCCTTTAACATGAAAAAGACTTTAAAGTTGTCTACTTCTTCAGATAGACCTACTTAACAGGATACTAAGTAGGTCATCTCCTTTCTCGCGTAGCATCTCTCGACGTTCACAGCAGAGGACACGTTTCAAAATGTCATCCAAAATTTTTTTCCATTATCTGACGTTGGGTGATTTTGATGGTCAGCGAGTAGAGGCTTTAACAATGTGGGTTGCCCTGAGCAAAGTAAGGGAAGTAGATGTACCAGAAATGTACGCGTTGCCTTGCATGAAGGGGGGCATCTTAAAGCTCATTGATTAAACAAACTCACTATGCCGCTACAAACAGCCCAAAACCGTCACTTGATAACGTGTTATTTAGATAAATTAATGCTCAGGGCTTTTAGCCAAACTGTCACTTGATGTAAGAATCCAGAACCTTCAGCACAACGTCCAGGTCTTCTTCTCGTTTCTGTTCTTCACTTTCATGAACAATATGTTCAGTCAAATGTCCTTTAATCACTTCACGCAATAAACCATTCACGGCACCACGTATGGCGGCTATTTGTTGCAGTACAGCGGCACATTCGTGAGGTTCATCAAGCATTTTTTTCAGCGCAGCAACCTGCCCCTGGATCTTGCTTGTACGTGCTTTCAGTTTTTGTTTATCGCGGATGGTATGTGACATGTGGGCTCTCACTCTCCTGGATATTTTATGTAACTATACCAGCGTTATTCTACTGGGGGGTAGTATATTTTACTGGGGGGGAGTAGAATCCGGCCTACACTTAATAACCAAGAATGATTCTCATGAACGAATTTACGACACTTCTTCAGCAAGGCAACGCATGGTTTTTCATCCCCAGCGCCATTCTGCTTGGCGCGCTTCATGGACTGGAGCCCGGGCACTCCAAAACAATGATGGCAGCATTCATCATTGCTATAAAAGGCACCGTACGTCAGGCCGTGATGCTGGGTGTCGCGGCAACATTGTCGCACACTGCAGTCGTATGGCTGATTGCTTTTGGAGGGATGTATATCAGTAATAAATTTACCGCAGAATCAGCCGAACCCTGGCTACAGATGGTCTCTTCAGTGATCATCCTTGGTACGGCTTTTTGGATGTTCTGGCGAACCTGGAGCGGTGAGAAAAACTGGCTGGAGGGAATGCAGGAGAATGAACATCATCACCATGACGAAACAAGGTTGATCGATACTGGCCATGGAAAAGTTGAACTGTCCATTTTTGAAGAAGGACAACTTCCCCACTGGCGGCTACGCACTCTTAGTGGCCAAAGATGGGCTTCTGAAGATATCTCATTAACCACACTTCGGGAAAACAGTACGATCTCTCAGACTTTTGAATTTGTTGATCATGGTGATTATCTGGAGTCAACATCTCCCATCCCTGAGCCTCACAGTTTCAACGTACGTCTGTCTCTGGGACATCGTGGTCATGTCCATGACTATGATGTGGCGTTCGCTGAACACGACCATGACCATGACCACTCTGAGCTTGATGGGCTGGATGTGAATTCGAAAGAGTATCAGGACGCTCACGAACTGGCTCATGCCAATGACATAAAACGCCGCTTCGACGGGAAAGAAGTAACCAACGGGCAAATCCTGATATTTGGACTGACAGGAGGGCTTATCCCTTGCCCGGCAGCTATAACTGTATTGTTGATCTGCCTTCAGCTTAAAGCGCTTACGCTGGGTGCCACACTGGTTGTTTGTTTCAGTATCGGCCTGGCATTGACCCTCGTAACGGTTGGAGTGGGTGCGGCGATCAGCGTTCGTCAGGTCGCCAAACGCTGGAGTGGCTTCAATACCATCGCCAGAAGAGCCCCCTATATTTCAAGCGCCCTGATTGCTGCTGTTGGGATTTACATGGGTATACATGGCTGGAATGGGCTGGTGCATTAACACCGGTACTGATGACACACACTCTGGGTACTTACAAAGTACATCCTAAGCGCCACCGTTGAGGTTATGAGCAGAAAAACCCGGAATATAAAGCTGCTCTTTCCGGGACTTGTTGCTGAGGCAGGGATTAAGTAACTGATTAAATCCATTCCCATAAGACTCAATGATAAATGAAAGAATAAAAAAAACGCTCCCGGACGGGAGCGTAAGCCAGTGACTTCGGCGTCAAATGAGGGTCTAACAAGTGGAGCTGCGGGTTAATTCTGGGTGATCTGGCTGCGATGCTTTTCAGCCTGCTGCTGATGAATAACGGAAGACTGACCATTATTCGCCTTCTCGTGCACAACAGCGGCTTTTTCATGCTCGTTCATTTCTGAAAATGACGTTGCTGATTCGTTGGTGGCCCCTGGTTTGCCTTTCATCATTTTTTTATGCATCTCCGCCATGTCCTGGTGGGCAGAAGCGTTGCCGTTTTGCATCATTTCATGGGACATTGCAGCCTGATCGTGTCCGCTCATATCCATCATTGTCATACTGTCTCCCTGAACAGCGCTTTTTTCAGAGGTTGACTGCATCTGATGGGCGGGTGCCTGGGCATTATTTACCTGGTCATGCATGTTCATTGTCTCTGCAGCCATGGCGGATGAAGCGACAGCCATAATGGCAACAAATGATACAAGGATCTTTTTCATGGTTGGGTCTCCGGTGTTTTCATACCCAAACAATCAACGGCTTATAACAGAGAAAGCATTTGATCTCAGGGCGGGTTATTCATCACTCCAGGAACCAGGCGATTGCGTTATCACTCTGCTCCTGATTTATGTATGATTATAAAAAACCGCCTCTGTTTATCGCGTGACTGAATGATGACAATTTTGTCACCTTCCAGGTTTCTCCTGAAGAACGGGATTAATCCATTAACAGGCGCACACTGAACACAATTTCCCGCCCCTGCTGTTCTGCTGACAGCTCGCCGCCATGAGCATGAATGATCGACCTTGTAATTGATAATCCCAGCCCCGCGCCTTCCGTGTTGTGGACCCTTGATGAATCAGCTCGATAGAACCGATCAAACAAACGTTCCAGATTAGCGGGAACCTGGCCGGACATCGTATTCGTAATCATCACGTTCACACAGTCACTGTCACGCTCAAGGTGTATCGCTGTA
>NZ_JBLVXX010000063.1:0-19284 GCF_048283985.1 Enterobacter cloacae complex sp. 6730903
TCCCACCTGACCCCATGCCGAACTCAGAAGTGAAACGCCGTAGCGCCGATGGTAGTGTGGGGTCTCCCCATGTGAGAGTAGGGAACTGCCAGGCATCAATTAAGAAGAACCCCGTACCGTAAGGTGCGGGGTTTTTTGCTTTGGGCGTTCTGAAAAGTCGGGTGGCGGCCCAGCCATACCCGACCTACCTGCTTTCCCTCCTTGAAACTTTCTCACCTTTCGCTTGCAGACTCGACATTAACCCCGTTTCTGGGTATCGTTAGCTGTCTGGATGTCTAAACGTTTATACGTATGCTGTGAGGATTTAAGGTTATGCCGATTCGGGTGCAGGACGAGCTACCAGCCGTCAATTTCTTGCGTGAAGAGAATGTCTTCGTAATGACAACTTCGCGTGCTTCTGGTCAGGAAATTCGCCCGCTGAAGGTGCTGATCCTTAATCTGATGCCAAAGAAGATCGAAACGGAGAACCAGTTCCTGCGTTTGCTCTCCAACTCTCCGCTTCAGGTTGATATCCAGCTGCTGCGGATTGACGCGCGTGAGTCACGCAACACGCCTGCTGAGCATCTGAATAACTTCTACTGTAATTTTGAAGATATTCGCGATGAGAATTTCGATGGGCTGATCGTCACCGGCGCACCGCTGGGTCTGGTGGAATTCAATGACGTTGCCTACTGGCCACAGATCAGGCAGGTGCTGGAGTGGGCAAAAGATCACGTCACGTCCACCTTGTTTGTCTGTTGGGCGGTACAGG
The DNA here is from genome assembly GCF_048283985.1 of Enterobacter cloacae complex sp. 6730903. Taxonomy (NCBI): domain Bacteria; kingdom Pseudomonadati; phylum Pseudomonadota; class Gammaproteobacteria; order Enterobacterales; family Enterobacteriaceae; genus Enterobacter; species Enterobacter cloacae complex sp. 6730903. The sequence goes on from NZ_JBLVXX010000063.1 coordinate 752, forward strand.
CCGCACTGAATATCCTCTATGGCATTCCCAAGCAAACCCGCAGCGACAAACTTTCTGGCGTATACGAACACCACATTCTTCACCCGCATGCGCTGCTGACGCGTGGTTTCGATGACACTTTCCTGGCCCCGCATTCTCGCTACGCCGATTTTCCGTCACAGCTGATCCGCGATTACACCGACCTGGAAATCCTGGCCGAAACGGAAGACGGCGATGCCTACCTGTTCGCCAGTAAAGACAAACGCATCGCGTTCGTTACTGGCCATCCTGAGTACGATCCGCATACCCTCGCCTCAGAGTATTTTCGTGACGTTGAAGCGGGTCTGAATCCGGATGTCCCGTACAACTATTTCCCGAAAAACGATCCGCAAAACACGCCTCGGGCAACCTGGCGTAGTCACGGAAATTTGCTGTTTACCAACTGGCTCAACTATTACGTCTACCAGATTACGCCGTACGATCTGCGCCACATGAATCCGACGCTGGAGTAATCGTCTGCATTAAACGATCCTAAAGCGTTTCAGCTATTCAGATCAGGCACCTTCGGGTGCCTTTTTTATTTCCGAAATCCCGTTCAACATACCAGAAAACTTTAACTCTATATTAATCATCATGTTGCGTTGTAATTAAAATTAAAATGGAAATTGTTTTTGATTTTGGAAAAATTATAGATAGTCTTAATTCTGCTGAGCGAAAACTACACAACGATCTTTCGCTCGCATCGGGGGCGTGATTTTAGATCTTTGATGAGGAGCAGAACGATGACTCAACAGGCAACAACGGTCGATGAACTGACCTTTACCCAGCCGAATGGTGAGCAAGAACAGCAAGTTTTGACGGCGGAAGCGGTAGAGTTTCTGACTGAACTGGTGACGCGCTTTACGCCACAGCGTAATAAACTGCTGGCGGCGCGCATTCATCAACAGCAGGAGATCGATAACGGCAAGTTGCCAGGGTTTATTTCGGAAACCGCTTCCATTCGTCATGGTGAATGGAAAATCCGCGGAATCCCTGAAGATTTACAGGATCGTCGCGTAGAGATCACCGGTCCGGTAGAGCGCAAAATGGTGATCAACGCCATGAATGCCAACGTCAAAGTGTTTATGGCGGACTTCGAAGATTCCCTCGCGCCGGACTGGCAGAAAGTTATCGACGGGCAGATCAACCTGCGCGACGCCGTCAACGGCACCATCAGCTATACCAACGAAGCCGGTAAAATTTACCAGCTTAAACCGAATCCGGCGGTGTTGATCTGCCGTGTACGCGGTCTGCATTTGCCAGAAAAACACGTCACCTGGCGCGGAGAAGCGATTCCGGGCAGCCTGTTCGACTTTGCGCTGTACTTCTTCCACAACTATAAAAACCTGCTGGCGAAAGGCAGCGGCCCCTATTTCTATCTGCCTAAAACCCAGTCCTGGCAGGAAGCTGCGTGGTGGAGTGAAGTCTTTAGCTACGCAGAAGACCGCTTCAGCCTGCCGCGCGGCACCATTAAGGCCACGCTGCTGATTGAAACCCTGCCTGCCGTATTCCAGATGCATGAGATCCTCCATGCGCTGCGTGACCATATTGTGGGCCTGAACTGCGGACGCTGGGATTACATCTTCAGCTATATCAAGACGCTGAAAAACCATGCCGACCGGGTATTGCCGGATCGTCAGGTTGTCACCATGGATAAACCGTTCCTCAGCGCCTACTCGCGCCTGCTGATTAAGACCTGCCACAAACGCGGCGCCTTTGCGATGGGCGGTATGGCGGCGTTTATCCCGAGCAAAGACGCAGAGCGTAACAATCAGGTGCTCAACAAGGTGAAAGCCGATAAAGAGCTGGAAGCCCGTAATGGCCACGACGGGACGTGGATTGCCCACCCTGGTCTGGCTGATACGGCGATGGAAGTCTTTAACCGCGTACTCGGCGACAACAAAAACCAGCTGTTTGTTACCCGTGAAGACGATGCGCCAATCGCAGAAGAACAGTTGCTGGCGCCGTGTGCGGGCGAACGCACGGAAGAGGGGATGCGCGCCAACATTCGCGTCGCCGTGCAGTACATCGAGGCATGGATCTCAGGCAATGGCTGCGTTCCGATCTACGGCCTGATGGAAGATGCCGCCACGGCGGAAATTTCACGTACCTCCATCTGGCAGTGGATCCATCATCAAAAAACGCTCAGCAACGGCAAACCGGTAACCAAAGCCCTGTTCCGTCAGATGCTGGCCGAAGAGATGCGGGTCATCCAGGACGAACTGGGCGAACACCGCTTCAGCAGCGGGCGTTTTGACGATGCCGCACGCCTGATGGAGCAAATCACCACCTCTGATGACTTAATCGACTTCCTGACCCTGCCGGGCTACCGCTTCCTGGCGTAATTCACCACATAACAATATGGAGCATCTGCACATGAAAACCCGTACCCAACAGATCGAAGAGTTACAAAAAGAGTGGACCCAACCGCGCTGGGAAGGCATTCGCCGTCCGTACAGCGCAGAGGAAGTGGTGAAGTTACGCGGCTCGGTTAACCCGGAATGTACACTGGCGCAGAACGGCGCGGCGAAAATGTGGGATCTGCTGCATGGGGGGTCTAAAAAAGGCTATATCAACAGCCTCGGCGCGCTGACCGGCGGTCAGGCATTGCAGCAGGCGAAGGCCGGCATTGAGGCTATCTATCTTTCCGGCTGGCAGGTCGCGGCGGATGCTAACCTGGCCGCCAGCATGTATCCGGATCAATCTCTTTATCCGGCGAACTCGGTGCCGTCGGTGGTGGATCGGATCAACAATACCTTCCGCCGTGCGGATCAGATCCAGTGGGCTGCGGGTATCGAACCCCACGATCCGCGTTTTATCGACTATTTTCTGCCGATCGTCGCCGATGCGGAAGCCGGTTTCGGCGGCGTGCTGAACGCCTTTGAGCTGATGAAATCGATGATTGAGGCCGGTGCAGCGGCCGTACACTTTGAAGATCAGCTGGCGTCGGTGAAGAAGTGCGGGCATATGGGCGGGAAAGTGCTGGTGCCAACCCAGGAAGCGATCCAGAAGCTGGTTGCTGCGCGTCTGGCTGCTGACGTGCTCGGCGTGCCGACGCTGGTGATTGCCCGTACCGATGCGGACGCGGCGGACCTGATCACCTCTGACTGCGACCCGTATGACAGCGAATTCATTACCGGCGAACGTACCAGCGAAGGGTTCTATCGCACGCATGCCGGTATTGAACAGGCGATCAGCCGCGGCCTGGCGTATGCCCCTTACGCTGACCTGGTCTGGTGTGAAACCTCCACGCCGGATCTGGCGCTGGCGAAGCGCTTTGCCGATGCGATTCATGCGAAGTATCCGGGCAAGCTGCTGGCCTATAACTGTTCGCCGTCCTTCAACTGGCAAAAGAATCTGGACGATACGACCATCGCCAGCTTCCAGCAGCAATTGTCAGATATGGGCTACAAGTACCAGTTCATCACCCTGGCGGGTATCCACAGCATGTGGTTCAACATGTTCGACCTGGCGCACGCCTACGCGCAGGGCGAAGGCATGAAGCACTATGTTGAGAAGGTACAGCAGCCAGAATTTGCGGCGGGCAAAGAGGGATATACCTTCGTTTCGCACCAGCAGGAAGTGGGAACCGGCTACTTCGATAATGTGACCACGATTATTCAGGGCGGGGCCTCCTCCGTCACGGCATTAACGGGCTCGACGGAAGAAGCACAGTTCTAATCTTTTCCCCCTCTCCCCCCTCGGGGAGAGGGTTGGGGTGAGGGGGAATATATGTCGCGTGGTCTGGAATTACTGATTGCCCAAACTATTTTGCAGGGCTTCGATGCCCAGTATGGCCGTTTTCTGGAAGTCACCTCCGGCGCGCAACAGCGTTTTGAGCACGCCGACTGGCATGCGGTTCAGCAGGCCATGAAGCAGCGTATCCATCTTTATGATCACCACGTAGGTCTGGTGGTGGAACAGCTGCGCTGTATTACCGACGGTAAAAGCCCGGATGCGGAATTTTTACTGCGCGTGAAAGAGCACTACACCCATCTGTTACCCGACTACCCGCGCTTCGAGATTGCGGAGAGCTTTTTCAACTCCGTCTATTGTCGGTTATTTGACCACCGCTCATTATCTCCTGAGCGGTTATTTATCTTCAGCTCTCAGCCGGAGCGCCGCTTTCGTACCATTCCGCGTCCGCTGGCGAAAGATTTCTTTCCCGATCGCGGCTGGGAAAAGCTCCTGCACCGCGTCTTAACGGATTTGCCGCTGCGTCTGCCGTGGGAGAATAAACCCCGGGATATCGGCTATATCTACGCGTATCTCAGTGAAACCTTCGGCGAGGCGGTGCTCAGCCGCAGCCATTTGCAGGTTGCCAACGAGCTTTTCTACCGGAATAAGGCCGCCTGGCTGGTGGGCAAACTGGTTACGCCGACAGCCATCGTGCCGTTTCTGCTGCCCATTCACCGTACCGACGACGGCGAACTGTTTGTCGATACCTGCCTGACTACCAGCGCTGAGGCCAGTATCGTATTTGGCTTCGCCCGTTCCTATTTCATGGTCTATGCCCCACTGCCTGCCGCCCTGGTGGAGTGGCTGCGCGAGATCCTGCCGGGCAAAACCACCGCCGAGCTGTATATGGCGATTGGCTGTCAGAAGCATGCCAAAACGGAAAGCTATCGGGAATATCTGCGTTATGTCACCACGGCTGATGAGCAGTTTATCGAAGCGCCAGGCATTCGCGGCATGGTGATGCTGGTTTTCACACTGCCGGGCTTCGACCGCGTGTTTAAGGTGATTAAGGATAAATTCGCCCCGCAGAAGGAGATGAGCGCCGCGCACGTTCGTGCCTGCTATCAGCTGGTTAAAGAGCACGATCGCGTCGGGCGCATGGCGGATACCCAGGAATTTGAAAACTTTGTGCTGGATAAGCAGCAGATCGATCCGGCGCTGATGTCACTGCTAATGCAGGAAGCGCCGACGAAAATTACCGATCTTGGCGATAAGATTGCGATTAGCCATCTCTATATCGAGCGCCGGATGGTGCCGCTAAATATCTGGCTGGAGCAGTCCGAAGGCCAGGCTTTACGAGACGCCATTGAAGAGTACGGCAATGCGATTCGCCAGCTTGCCGCCGCCAATATTTTCCCCGGCGACATGCTGTTTAAAAACTTCGGCGTCACCCGTCACGGGCGGGTGGTGTTCTACGATTACGATGAAATTTGCTACATGACCGAGGTGAACTTCCGCGATATCCCGCCGCCGCGCTACCCGGAAGATGAACTGTCCAGCGAGCCGTGGTACAGCGTATCGCCGGGCGATGTGTTTCCGGAGGAGTTTCGCCACTGGCTGTGTGCCGACCCACGCATCGGGCCGCTATTCGAAGAGATGCATGCCGATCTGTTCCGCGCCAGCTACTGGCGCGGGCTGCAAACGCGGATCAAAAATGGGCATGTGGAAGATGTCTACGCTTACCGCCGTAAGCAGCGGTTTTGCATCCGCTTTTCTCCCTCTCCCTGTGGGAGAGGGCCGGGGTGAGGGCATCAGGCGGCAATGCACGTTTAGCGAATCCCACCGTACGCCAGCGTCACCTCTTTCGCCGCCTTAATCACCATCGCGCCCAGCTCGGTGACGCGGTCGTCGGTTATACGTGAAATCGGCCCGGAGATGGAGATAGCGGCAAACGGCTCGCGATGCTCGTCGAATATACAGGACGCGAGGCAGCGCAGACCGAGCGCATGTTCTTCGTCATCGAACGAATAGCCGCGCTTGCGGGTTAAAGCCAGATCTTCTTTCAGATGCACCGGCGACACCAGCGTGGCGTGGGTGTAGGCGTGCAGACCTTTACGGTGCAGCAGCCCCGTTACCTGCTCTTCGCTCAGCTGCGAGAGAAACGCTTTCCCTGCGCCAGAGGCATGCATCGGCAGCTTGCCGCCAATCGGCGCGGACATGCGCATCAGCTGCGTGCACTGCACCTGGTCGATGATAATCGCCTGGTGATCGCTCTGATCCAGTACGGCCAGGTTTACCGTCTCGCCGGACTCCTCCATCAGCTTGCGCAGAATCGGGTGGACAATCGCCAGCAGGTTACGGCTTTGCAGGAAGCTGCTGCCGACAATAAACGCATGCGCGCCCACCGCCCAGTGTCCCAGCTCGCCCACCTGACGCACGAAGCCCAGTTGCTGCATGGTGGTCAGCAGACGGTGCGTGGTGGAGTTCGGCAGGCCAGCCTGTTGCGCCAGCTCCGTCAGGGCCACGCTACCATGCGATTCGGCTATCCATTCCAGCAGCTTCAGGCCGCGCGTCAGGGATTGAACCTGTCCGCCAGGTTGTGCAGCGGTGGTTGCAGCAGGTTTTCTGCCGCGTTTAGCGGGAACGGTCGTAACCATGACGAACTCCTTTTTCTGTATCGTGGAAATCATTTTCGTTTTATTTGGTGGTTTTGCAACCGCTTTCCTGACTGATCGGAGGAGTGATAGTGAACATGTCTCATGTTACCGCTGTGTGACTTTTCGACCCTGCGAGATTATGCCAGTATGGAACGCAGCCTTTTGGCCATGTTGAGCGTTGTCGGGAGCAAGTGTGAGCAGCAAAGTAGAGCAACTGCGTGCGCAGTTAAATGAACGAATTCTGGTGCTGGACGGCGGCATGGGCACCATGATCCAGGGCTATCGTCTGAGTGAAGACGATTTCCGCGGCGAGCGCTTTGCCGACTGGCCTTGTGACCTGAAAGGGAACAATGACCTGCTGGTGTTAAGCAAACCATCTGTCATCAGAGATATCCACAACGCTTACTTCGAAGCGGGTGCGGATATTGTAGAAACCAACACCTTCAACTCGACAACCATCGCCATGGCGGATTACCAGATGGAATCCCTGTCGGCGGAGATCAACTTTGAAGCGGCGAAGCTGGCGCGCGCCTGCGCCGACGAATGGACGGCCCGCACGCCGGACAAGCCGCGCTACGTGGCCGGGGTGCTTGGCCCGACCAACCGCACCGCCTCTATTTCACCGGACGTCAACGACCCGGCGTTTCGGAACATCACCTTTGACCAGCTGGTGGCCGCGTATCGTGAGTCCACTAAAGCGCTGGTGGAAGGCGGCTCCGACCTGATCCTCATTGAAACCGTATTCGACACCCTCAACGCCAAAGCCGCGATCTATGCGGTGAAAGAGGAGTTCGAGGCGCTGGGCGTCGACCTGCCGATCATGATTTCCGGCACCATCACCGATGCCTCGGGGCGCACACTTTCCGGCCAGACAACCGAAGCGTTTTATAACTCCCTGCGCCACGCCGACGCGCTCTCCTTCGGCCTGAACTGCGCGCTGGGGCCGGACGAATTGCGCCAGTACGTGCAGGAGCTTTCGCGCATCGCAGAGTGCTACGTCACCGCCCACCCGAATGCCGGTCTGCCCAATGCCTTCGGGGAGTACGATCTGGATGCCGACACCATGGCGGCGCAAATCCGCGAATGGGCCGAATCAGGCTTCCTCAACATCGTCGGCGGCTGCTGCGGCACCACGCCGGAGCATATCGCCGCCATGAGCCGCGCCGTCGCCGGGCTTCCACCGCGCAAGCTGCCCGAGCTTCCGGTAGCCTGTCGTCTGTCCGGCCTGGAGCCGCTCAATATCGGCGACGACAGCCTGTTTGTGAACGTGGGTGAACGTACAAACGTCACCGGTTCCGCGAAGTTCAAGCGCCTGATCAAAGAAGAGAAGTACAGCGAAGCGCTGGACGTTGCTCGCCAGCAGGTAGAAAGCGGCGCGCAGATCATCGATATCAACATGGACGAGGGGATGCTCGATGCCGAAGCGGCAATGGTGCGTTTTCTCAACCTGATTGCCGGTGAGCCGGATATCGCCCGCGTGCCGATCATGATTGACTCTTCCAAATGGGAAGTCATCGAAAAAGGGCTGAAGTGCATTCAGGGCAAAGGCATCGTTAACTCCATCTCGATGAAAGAGGGCGTCGATACCTTTATCCACCACGCGAAGCTGGTGCGTCGCTACGGGGCCGCCGTGGTGGTGATGGCCTTCGATGAAGTGGGCCAGGCCGATACCCGCGAACGCAAAATTGAGATTTGCCGCCGCGCGTACAAAATTTTGACCGAAGAGGTGGGCTTCCCGCCGGAAGACATCATCTTCGACCCGAACATCTTCGCCGTTGCGACCGGCATCGAAGAGCACAACAACTACGCTCAGGACTTCATCGGCGCGTGTGAAGACATTAAACGCGAGCTACCGCATGCGCTGATCTCCGGCGGCGTGTCGAACGTCTCGTTCTCGTTCCGCGGCAACGACCCGGTGCGTGAGGCGATCCACGCCGTGTTCCTTTACTACGCCATCCGCAACGGGATGGACATGGGGATCGTCAACGCCGGCCAGCTGGCAATTTACGACGATCTGCCAGCCGAGCTGCGCGACGCTGTAGAAGACGTGATCCTCAATCGTCGTGACGACGCCACTGAACGCATGCTGGAACTGGCGGAAAAATACCGCGGCAGTAAATCTGACGAATCAGCCAACGTTCAACAGGCCGAATGGCGCTCCTGGGATGTGAATAAGCGTCTGGAATACTCGCTGGTAAAAGGCATTACCGAGTTTATCGAGCAGGATACCGAGGAAGCGCGTCAGCAGGCCGCCCGTCCGATTGAAGTGATCGAAGGGCCGCTGATGGACGGCATGAACGTGGTCGGCGATCTGTTCGGCGAGGGCAAAATGTTCCTGCCGCAGGTGGTGAAATCCGCCCGCGTCATGAAGCAGGCGGTGGCGTATCTGGAACCCTTTATCGAAGCCAGCAAAGAGAAGGGCTCCAGTAACGGTAAAATGGTCATCGCCACCGTGAAGGGTGACGTACACGACATCGGCAAAAACATCGTTGGCGTGGTGTTGCAGTGTAATAACTACGAAATTATCGACCTTGGCGTGATGGTCCCGGCGGATAAAATCCTCAGGACCGCGCGCGAAGTGAATGCGGATCTGATTGGTCTTTCCGGGCTGATTACGCCTTCGCTGGACGAAATGGTCAACGTGGCAAAAGAGATGGAGCGCCAGGGCTTTACCATTCCACTGCTGATTGGCGGGGCAACCACCTCGAAAGCCCACACGGCGGTGAAAATCGAGCAGAACTACAGTGGGCCGACGGTGTATGTTCAAAACGCCTCGCGCACCGTGGGCGTGGTCTCCGCGCTGCTGTCCGACACCCAGCGCGATGACTTTGTCGCCCGCACCCGCAAAGAGTATGAAACCGTCCGCATTCAGCATGGACGTAAGAAACCGCGCACGCCGCCGGTTTCGCTTCAGGCGGCGCGCGATAACGATCTGGCGTTCGACTGGTCCAGCTATACGCCGCCGGTCGTACACCGTCTGGGCGTGCAGGACGTGACGGCCAGCATCGAAACGCTGCGTAACTACATCGACTGGACGCCGTTCTTCATGACCTGGTCGCTGGCGGGCAAATATCCGCGCATTCTTGAAGATGAGGTGGTGGGCGAAGAGGCGAAGCGCCTGTTTAAAGATGCTAACGACATGCTCGATAGGCTGAGCGCAGAGAAAGCCCTTAATCCGCGCGGCGTGGTGGGGCTGTTCCCGGCGAACCGCGTGGGCGACGACGTGGAAATCTACCGCGATGAAACCCGCACCCACGTACTGGCCGTGAGCCACCACCTGCGCCAGCAAACTGAGAAAGTGGGCTTTGCCAACTACTGCCTGGCGGATTTCGTCGCACCGAAACTCTCCGGTAAAGCCGACTATATCGGCGCGTTTGCCGTAACCGGCGGTCTGGAAGAAGACGCGCTGGCGGATGCGTACGACGCGCAGCACGATGATTACAACAAAATCATGGTGAAAGCGATCGCCGACCGCCTGGCGGAAGCCTTTGCTGAGTACCTCCACGAGCGCGTACGTAAGGTGTACTGGGGCTACGCGGCGAATGAGAACCTCAGCAACGAGGAGCTGATCCGCGAAAACTACCAGGGCATTCGTCCGGCGCCGGGGTATCCGGCCTGCCCGGAACACACCGAGAAGGGCACTATCTGGAAACTGCTGGACGTCGAAGCGCATACGGGCATGAAACTCACCGAGTCGTTCGCCATGTGGCCGGGCGCGTCCGTCTCGGGCTGGTATTTCAGCCACCCGGACAGCAAGTACTTCGCCGTGGCGCAGCTACAGCGCGATCAGATTGAGGATTACGCTCTGCGTAAAGGCATGAGCGTGTCAGAGGTGGAACGCTGGCTGGCGCCGAATTTGGGCTACGACGCAGACTAACGTCACTTTTCCTTACAACAAACAGGGCACCACTATGGTGCCCTGTCTCTTTCTTACGTTTAAACCCTTATACTGAACCTCAGGAAAACGAATAACGATAAGGAGGAATGCCTACCGTGTTGACGTTGTTACACCTGCTCTCCGCAGTCGCACTGCTGGTATGGGGCACTCATATCGTTCGGACCGGCGTGATGCGCGTGTTTGGCGCACGTTTACGTACCGTTCTCAGCGGCAGCGTTGAGAAGAAGCCGCTCGCCTTCTGCGCGGGCATTGGCGTCACGGCGCTGGTGCAAAGCAGCAACGCCACCACCATGCTCGTCACCTCGTTCGTGGCGCAGGATCTGGTGGCGCTCGCCCCGGCGCTGGTGATTGTCCTTGGCGCCGACGTCGGTACCGCGCTGATGGCGCGTATCCTGACGTTCGATCTCTCCTGGCTGTCCCCGCTGCTGATTTTTATCGGCGTCATTTTCTTCCTCGGCCGTAAGCAAAGCCGTGCCGGGCAGCTTGGCCGCGTCGGTATTGGCCTCGGACTGATCCTGCTGGCGCTGGAGCTGATTGTGCAGGCTGTCACGCCGATCACCCAGGCCAACGGTGTGCAGGTCATCTTCGCCTCGTTAACCGGCGACATTATGCTGGATGCGCTGATCGGCGCGGTATTTGCCATCGTCAGCTACTCCAGCCTGGCAGCGGTCCTGCTGACGGCGACCTTAACCGCCGCAGGGGTAATTTCCTTCCCGGTGGCGCTGTGCCTGGTGATCGGTGCCAACCTCGGCTCTGGCCTGCTGGCGATGCTCAACAACAGCGCCGCCAACGCTGCCGCCCGCCGGGTGGCGCTGGGGAGTTTACTGTTTAAGCTGGTGGGTAGCCTGATCATTCTGCCGTTTGTGCACCCGCTGGCGAACCTGATGGATAATCTCTCTCTGCCGAAAGCGGAGCTGGTGATCTACTTCCACGTCTTCTACAACCTGGTGCGCTGTCTGGCGATGGTGCCGTTTGCCGCGCCGATGGCCCGCTTCTGCGAGCGGCTTATTCGTGATGAACCGGAGCTGGACGCGCGCCTTAAACCGAAGCATCTGGACACCTCGGTGCTGGATACTCCTGCGCTGGCAATCGCCAATGCCGCCCGCGAAACGTTGCGCATGGGCGACGCGATGGAAACCATGCTGGAAGGGCTGCAAAAGGTGATGCACGGCGAGCCGCGCGAAGAAAAAGAGCTGCGCAGGCTGGCGGACGATATCAACGTGCTGTATACCGCCATCAAGCTCTATCTGGCGCGGATCCCCCAGGACGAGCTGGCGGAAGAGGAATCCCGCCGCTGGGCGGAAATCATCGAGATGTCGCTTAACCTGGAGCAGGCTTCGGATATTGTCGAGCGTATGGGCAGTGAAATCGCGGACAAATCCCTGGCCGCACGTCGGGCGTTTTCTGTGGAAGGGCTGAAAGAGCTGGAAGCGCTGCACGAACAGCTGGTCAGCAACCTGAAGCTGGCGATGTCGGTCTTCTTCTCCAGCGACGTGCCGAGCGCGCGCCGCCTGCGCCGCAACAAGCATCGTTTCCGCATCCTTAATCGCCGCTACTCGCACGCCCACGTTGAGCGTCTGCACCAGCAGAACGTGCAGAGTATCGAGACCAGCTCCCTGCACCTGGGGCTGCTGGGGGATATGAAGCGCCTGAACTCGTTGTTCTGTGCAGTGGCGTACAGCGTGATGGAGCAGCCGGATGAAGACGACGAGCGGGATGAGTATTAATCTCTGAAAGCGCCTCGCAAAACCCTTTTGTGAGGCGTGACACCTTCTAAAGAGCAATTCATTCTTAAGGCCTTACATTTTTAAGGGAATAGAAAATGCTCGTTTATTACGCTACACTTCGCCAATTCATGCGCATTCCAATGGGGGTTATCATGCGCACTACTAATGGCATTAAAAAATCAGTCAATGTTTCGTTAGCACCAGAAATTCTTGAAGAAGCGCGACGTCTTAAGCTCAATCTCTCTGCTGTACTCACGGCCGCTCTACAGGAGCAGTTTCGTGCGCATCAGCGCGCAGAGTGGTTAGCAGAAAATAAAGCGGCTATAGAGGCCATCAACCAGTGGGTTGATGAAAACGGCTCCTTTAGTGACTTTCAGAGGTCATTCTGATGGAGCAATATTTTGCTTATGCGAATGAAGGTAATGGGAAAAAAGCATATCCATGGCTTATTAATATGCAGCACCCTGTTGCTAATGTGATGAAACATGTACTGGTTGCTCCCGCCGTTGAATTAAGCCAGTTGGGCGGCATTCGTCCGCCTGCGAAAGTGTGCCCTGTCGTTGAAATCGCGGGTAAGTCCTGCGTTGTCATGATGCATATGCTGTCAGGCATCTCTTCAAAAGAGTTAGGTGAACGCGTTGCCGATCTTACTAACAGCAGTGCTTCATTGCGGGATGCACTCGATTTTCTGATCAGCGGTTACTAGGACTTTTTTGTCAGGCGCAAGGTAAGGTATATTTCGCCCTTCACAGGAGAAACTATGCTGCCAACTCAATCAACCCGATTAAACAAATACATTAGCGAGAGCGGGATCTGCTCACGTCGCGAGGCTGACCGTTACATTGAACAGGGTAACGTGTTTCTTAACGGCAAACGCGCCACCATTGGCGATCAGGTGGTACCTGGCGATGTGGTGAAAGTGAATGGTCAGGTCATCGAACCGCGTGATGCCGAAGACCTGGTGTTTATCGCGTTGAACAAACCGGTTGGGATTGTCAGCACCACGGAAGATGGCGAGCGGGACAACATCGTTGATTTCGTGAACCACAGCAGCCGTATCTTCCCGATTGGTCGCCTGGATAAGGACTCTCAGGGGTTAATTTTCCTGACTAATCACGGCGATCTGGTGAACAAAATTCTGCGTGCCGGTAACGACCACGAGAAAGAGTACATCGTTACGGTGAACAAGCCGGTCACGGACGAGTTCATCCGCGGGATGGGCGCAGGCGTGCCGATCCTCGGTACCGTGACGAAGAAGTGCAAAGTCCGAAAAGAGGCGCCGTTCGCGTTTCGTATCACGCTGGTGCAGGGCCTGAACCGCCAGATCCGCCGTATGTGCGAGTACTTCGGTTATGAAGTGACGAAGCTGGAACGCACGCGCATCATGAACGTCAGCCTGTCCGGGATCCCGCTGGGCGAGTGGCGTGACTTAACGGATGACGAGCTGATCGAGTTGTTCAAGCTTATCGAAAACTCCTCGTCCGAAGCGAAGCCGAAAGCTAAAGCGAAACCGAAAACGCAGGCGATTAAGCGTCCGGTGGTGAAGGCGCCGCAGGCGGAAGAGAAAGGGCGAGGCAAGCCGGGCAACGGAAAACGCTTTACCCAGCCGGGGCGCAAAAAGAAAGGGCGCTGATTAGCGCCTTCCACGGGTTGATGTGCTGGCGGACCAGGAGAAGGTCGCCTCTGCATCGGGTTTATACGCCTGCTCTTTTTTCAGCTTGCGGGCTTTTTTCGCCGCGGCATCACGTTGCGCCATCAGTTTATCGATGTACTCTTTTTTAACCTGATTAGTTTCGGCGTTCGTCAGCGTGCGGCCATGCGCGATGCGGGCGCGGTCGAGTAGCGTTTTCAGTTCGCGCTGCTCGGCTTCCGTCATGTCTTTCTGGGTCAAACGTGGTGTAGCCATTGCTGAAGCCTCCTGATGGGGAGGCTTCAGTGTAAAGCAAGCCGGGTCAATTAACCCTGTTTCACCGCATCTTTTTTCGGTTGGTCATCAATCGGCTTACCGGACCAGTACCCTGCTAACAGCGAACCGGACAGGTTATGCCAGACGGAGAACAGCGCCCCCGGTAGCGCTGCCAGCGGTGAGAAGTAAATTTTACCCAGCGCCGCTGCCAGGCCGGAGTTCTGCATCCCCACTTCGATCGCCAGCGTGCGGCAGGTGGATTCGTCAAAGCCAAACAGCTTCCCGCCCCAGTAACCGCCCAGCAGACCAATTGTGTTATGCAGCACAACCGCTACGATCACCACAAAGCCCACCGAAGCAATGTGCGATGCGGAACCGGCTACCACGGCGCTGATAATGGCCAGAATGCAGACCATCGAAAACGCGGGCAGATACGGCTCAACCGCTTTCACCACCCGCGGGAAGAGATGGTGGATCACCAGCCCCAGCGCAATTGGGATCACCACGATTTGCAGGATGCTGAGCAGCATGCCCATCACGTCCACCTGGATATGCGCGTCCACGTACAGGCGGGTTAACAGCGGCGTGGCAATCACGCCCACCAGCGTGGAAACGGACGAGATAGTGACGGAGAGCGCCACGTCGCCTTTCGCCAGATAGATCATGACGTTAGATGCCGTGCCGCTGGCGACGCTCCCCACCAGCACCATTCCGGCGGAAAGGTCGGGCGGCATCTTAAAGGCCATCGCCAGCAGCCAGGCCGCGAGCGGCATCACCAGGTAGTGCAGGAAAATCCCTGCGGCAACCGGCGCCGGACGAGACAGCACACGTTTGAAATCATCAATTTTCAGATGCACGCCCATGCCGAACATAATCAGCATCAGTAGCGTAGTGACCCACGGACCAATGCCCGTGAACGTGGTGGGAGTGTAATACGCGAGTACAGAGAGCAGCAGCGCCCATAACGGGAACAGCCGGGTGATAGCGGAGAGCATAGTGAATTCCTTGCAGTATTGTCGTGTTGTTTTGTTATAAAAAAGCCGGGTCTGTGCCCGGCTTATCGATATTGTTTAACGTGCTAACGAATTTTATTCAAACAAATTCTGATGAAGTTTCTGCACGACCTGCTCGGCCTGATCGGCAGGGACCAGGAAGCAGAGGTTGTAGCTGGACGCGCCGTAGCAAATCATGCGGATATTGAACGGGTCGAGCACGCCGAACACCTCTTTTCCCACGCCGCACGCGCGCGAAAGCTTATTACCGATGATGGCCACCAGCGCCAGATCTTCTTCCACCTCCACGCGGCACAACTCGGACAGCTCAATCAGCAGCGACTGCGTCAGCAGGGTGTCGCCGGTAGATGTGGAGCCGGTGGTGTCGAGCGTCAGCGCGATGCTGACTTCTGACGTGGTGATCAGGTCCACGGAGATATTGTGGCGCGCCAGGATGCCAAACACTTCCGCCAGGAATCCACGGGAGTGCAGCATATTATGGCTGTGCAGGGTAACCAGCGTCTGCTTACGACGCAGGGCCAGCGCGCGGAACAGCGGCGGGTTCTCGGTTTTCTTG
The DNA here is from genome assembly GCF_048283985.1 of Enterobacter cloacae complex sp. 6730903. NCBI lineage: Bacteria > Pseudomonadati > Pseudomonadota > Gammaproteobacteria > Enterobacterales > Enterobacteriaceae > Enterobacter > Enterobacter cloacae complex sp. 6730903. The sequence continues at coordinate 16,205 of NZ_JBLVXX010000063.1, forward strand.
CAGACCAGCGTCCCGCCCGCCTTTGGATCTTTACTGGAGCCAACGAAGACCGGAATGTCACTGCGCACGGCGGGCAGCAGGGTGGCCGGGTGCAGCACTTTCGCACCGAAAGTCGCCATTTCAGCCGCTTCTTCAAAGGCGATCACGTCAATACGTTTTGCCGCAGAGACCACCCGCGGGTCGGTGGTGTAAATACCCGGCACGTCCGTCCAGATATCCACGCGGGTGGCGTGCAGGGCTTCGCCCAGCAGGGCGGCGGTGTAGTCGCTACCGCCACGGCCCAGCGTGGTTGTGCGCCCTTTGGCTTCGCTGCCGATAAAGCCCTGGGTGATCACTATGCCTTCATCCAGGCGCGGGGCAAGCTGCTGGTTGGTCAGCTCTGCCAGGACTTCCACGTCCGGCTCGGCGCGGCCAAAGCGGTCGCTGGTGCGCATCACTTTACGCACGTCGAACCACTGCGCCTGAATATTGCGCTCGCGCATGATCTCAACGAACAGCAGGGTGGACATCAGTTCGCCGTGGCTGACCAGTTCATCGGTCAGTGCGCTGGAGGTGGCCAGCGACGCGGCTTCAGCCAGGGTGGTGATATTTTCCAGCAGGCGTTCCACTTCCTCACGAATGACGTTCGGGTTTTGCAGACGCTCAAGAATGTCGAACTGAATTTTGCGCAGTGCATCCAGCTTCACGAAACGCTCGGTCGCTTCCAGTCCTTCAGACAGAGAAACCAGCAGGTTCGTCACGCCGGCTGAGGCGGAGAGCACCACCAGGCGGGTATTCGGATCGGCCAGCACCACATCGGCGCTGCGGTTCATGGCATCGTAGTCTGCCACACTGGTGCCGCCAAACTTGGCGACCACAAAACTCGTCATAACAACCTCGTGTCAGGGAATGAATAGAGCGACCTTGGCACAAGAATGAAGCGAGAACAGGTGCAGGCGCAAAATACGGCCCTATAAATAAAATGCGGGGGAGGTCCTGTCAATGCTGGGATTATGCGGATTTTTCATGGGGGGGTACCCCTCAGAAACAGGACTTATAACAGGCCCATATTTTATGCTCCTTTTTCCCCCTTTTTGACCAACATTTCGCCACGCCGGAAGGGCGCGACAGCAGCTATACTTTTCGGGTCTTTTCACCTGCGTTTGATGCAGACCAGGGCAATGGCATAAAAACCATCACAATTTTTATTTGCAGGCGCTACAATCGACCGCAGTCACAATTCTCAAATCAGAAGAGTATTGCTATGAAAAACATCAACCCAACGCAGACCGCTGCATGGCAGGCACTACAGAAACATTTTGATGAAATGAAAGACGTCACCATCGCGGAACTGTTCGCGAAAGATGCCGATCGTTTCAGCAAGTTTTCCGCCACCTTCGATGACCTGATGCTGGTGGATTTCTCCAAGAACCGTATCACCGAAGAGACGCTGGCGAAGCTGCAAGATCTGGCGAAAGAGACTGAGCTGGCAGATGCCATCAAATCCATGTTCTCCGGTGAGAAAATCAACCGCACCGAAGACCGTGCCGTGCTGCACGTGGCCCTGCGTAACCGTAGCAATACGCCAATTATCGTTGACGGCAAAGATGTAATGCCGGAAGTGAACGCGGTGCTGGAAAAGATGAAAACTTTCTCTGAAGCGATCATCTCAGGTAGCTGGAAAGGCTACACCGGCAAAGCGATCACCGACGTCGTAAACATCGGTATCGGCGGCTCTGATCTCGGCCCGTTCATGGTGACCGAGGCGCTGCGCCCGTACAAAAACCACCTCAACATGCACTTCGTGTCCAACGTCGATGGGACTCACATCGCTGAAGTGCTGAAAAAGGTGAACCCGGAAACCACGCTGTTCCTGGTGGCGTCTAAAACCTTCACCACTCAGGAAACCATGACCAACGCCCACAGCGCGCGCGACTGGTTCCTGAAAACCGCGGGCGACGAAAAGCACGTGGCGAAACACTTTGCGGCGCTGTCCACCAACGGTAAAGCGGTGGGTGAGTTCGGTATTGATACCGCGAACATGTTTGAGTTCTGGGACTGGGTGGGCGGCCGCTACTCACTGTGGTCTGCGATCGGTCTGTCCATCATCCTGTCCGTGGGCTTCGACAACTTCGTTGAGCTGCTCTCCGGCGCGCACGCGATGGACAAACACTTCTCCACCACCGCGCCTGAGAAAAACCTGCCGGTGCTGCTGGCGCTGATCGGGATCTGGTACAACAACTTCTTCGGCGCTGAAACCGAAGCGATTCTGCCGTACGACCAGTACATGCACCGCTTTGCGGCCTACTTCCAGCAGGGCAACATGGAATCCAACGGCAAGTACGTTGACCGTAACGGCAACGCGGTGGATTACCAGACTGGCCCAATCATCTGGGGCGAGCCGGGCACCAACGGTCAGCACGCGTTCTACCAGCTGATCCACCAGGGCACCAAAATGGTACCGTGCGATTTCATCGCCCCGGCGATTACGCATAACCCGCTGTCCGACCACCATCCGAAGCTGCTGTCTAACTTCTTCGCCCAGACCGAAGCGCTGGCGTTCGGTAAATCCCGCGAGGTGGTTGAGCAGGAGTACCGTGACCAGGGTAAAGATCCGGCTACGCTGGAGCACGTTGTGCCGTTCAAAGTGTTCGAAGGCAACCGTCCAACTAACTCCATTCTGCTGCGCGAAATCACGCCGTTCAGCCTGGGTGCGCTGATTGCCCTCTACGAGCACAAAATCTTCACTCAGGGCGCTATTCTGAACATCTTCACCTTTGACCAGTGGGGCGTTGAGCTGGGCAAACAGCTGGCAAACCGCATTCTGCCAGAACTGGGTGACGATAAAGCGATCGACAGCCACGACAGCTCCACCAATGGTCTGATTAACCGTTATAAAGCCTGGCGTGCGTAATAAATATGTCATGAACAATGCCGGCGATATGCCGGCATTTTTTTATCGGATAATTCCTGATGTCTGTTAGTTATCTCAAATTCTGAATCTGAGTTTAATCCGAAAAAGACGGTTAACCCGTTAATTGCTGCGGTTTATTTTAAGAAAATACGGAGTGATGCTTCTGTCTCTTATACACATCTCCGAG
>NZ_JBLVXX010000064.1:0-19051 GCF_048283985.1 Enterobacter cloacae complex sp. 6730903
GGTTGTTTTTACCTTATCCTGAACCAAGGATTCACGGACACGATGCAGCGCACGCATTGCCTGCTGAGATTCAGTTCTGGGCTGTACAAAACGCATAGACGGACGCGATGCAGCTTCACAAATAGCTTCGGCGTCGACAAAGTCGTTTTTGTTACTTTTAACGAATGGACGGACAAATTGTGGTGATATCAGCTTAGGAAAATGCCCCAACTCTTCCAACTTGCGTGCCATAAAGTGAGAGCCACCACAGGCTTCCATTGCGATGGTTGTAGCGGGGCATGTCGCCAAAAATTCGATTAACTTTGGCCGTGTAAATTTTTTACGGTAAACAGCCTTGCCGCGACGATCCTGGCAATGAATATGGAAAGAGTTTTTACCCAGATCGATACCAATGAGCGCAATGTTTTCCATGATAGTTCTCCGAATGAAAGCCTATCCTCAGCATAGTACCGGGAAGGAGGGAGTGACCATCTCATTAAAAACAGACAGCAAACACCCCTGAGATAACCACCAACAATAAAGCGTCAGCAGTCACTTTATAACAATAAATCCGGCCAGTATGTCCTTCCTGTTTATCAGGAGGGAGGCCTTTCTGTACCTGATACATGGACAAATTATGAAAAGAATCATCACCGTACTGATCGTGTCGTCTGTGTCCTGCCCGGTTTTTGCCGGGGCCTATGTCGAAACGCGCGAAGCCTACAACACCGCCTCTGAGCTGCACGAAGTGATCCTGCGTGCGGGCTATAACTTCGATATGGGCGCGGGACTGATGTTCACCAACGCTTATAACGTGGGGAAATGGGACGAACTGAAGCACAGCTATAACGAAATCGAGGGGTGGTATCCACTCTTCAAACCGACCGACAAACTGACCTTCCAGCCCGGCGGCTTGATTAATGACAGCAGCGCAGGATCAGGTGGCGCGGTTTATTTAGATACCAATTATAAATTTACGGACTGGTTTAATCTGACGTTCCGCTATCGCTATAACCATAACAATTACGATACGCCGGACTATAACGGGCAGATGGATAAGAACGACACGCATGAATTCGCCAACTACTGGAATTTCAAAGTGACGGATGCGTTTTTCTACACCTTTGAGCCGCACTTTTTCCAGCGGGTGAATGATTACCACAGCAAAAATGGCAAAGACCATCACTGGGAAATTACTAACAAGTTCAGCTATAAAATCGACAGAAACTGGCTGCCGTATCTTGAGCTACAGTGGCTGGACCGATGGAATGATTACAACCGCGAGCAGTACCGGATCCGGTTAGGGTTGCGGTATTCGTTCTAATAAAAAAAGCCGCTGATCGCTCAGCGGCTTTTTCGTTGCCGGGTGGCGCATGCGCTTACCCGGCCTACGGCATAACCGAATTAGTCTTCTTTCGCACCGCGCATGGCACGTTTACGATCGTTCTCGGTCAGGTGACGTTTACGGATACGAATTGACTGAGGCGTCACTTCGACCAGTTCGTCATCATCGATGAATTCCAGAGCCTGCTCCAGGGTCATCTTGATCGGTGGAACCAGAACCGTTGCTTCGTCAGTACCGGACGCACGCATGTTGGTCAGTTTCTTACCGGTCAGGCAGTTTACCGTCAGGTCGTTAGAACGGCTGTGAATACCGATGATCTGGCCTTCGTAAACTTCAGCACCGTGGCCCAGGAACAGCTTACCGCGATCCTGCAAACCGAACAGCGCAAACGCAACCGCTTTACCCTGACCGTTAGAGATCAGCACGCCGTTGTTACGCTGGCCCACTTCGCCCGGACGAACGTCGTCGTAGTGGCTGAAGGTGGAGTACAGCAGACCGGTACCGGAAGTCATGGTCATGAACTCAGAACGGAAGCCGATCAGGCCACGGCTTGGGATCACGTAGTCGAGACGTACGCGGCCTTTGCCATCTGGATTCATGTTTTTCAGGTCGCCTTTACGCTCACCCAGTGCCTGCATCACAGAACCCTGGTGCTGCTCTTCAACGTCCAGCGTTACGTTTTCGAATGGCTCTTGTTTACGGCCATCGATTTCGCGGAAGATAACTTTCGGACGGGAAACCGCCATCTCGAAACCTTCACGACGCATGTTCTCAATCAGAACAGACAGGTGCAGCTCACCACGACCCGAAACGCGGAATGCATCAGCGTCTTCGGTTTCTTCAACGCGCAGCGCAACGTTGTGCACCAGCTCTTTGTTCAGGCGGTCAAGGATCTGACGAGAGGTAACAAACTTACCTTCTTTACCACAGAACGGAGAGGTGTTGACGTTGAAGAACATGGATACGGTTGGTTCATCAACGGACAAGGCTGGCAGCGCTTCGACGTTCTGCGGATCGCAGATGGTGTCGGAGATGTTCAGTTCACCCAGACCGGTGATGGCGATGATGTCGCCCGCTTCAGCGATGTCGCTCTCGATACGCTCAAGACCCAGGTGAGTCAGAACTTTACCGACTTTACCGTTACGGGTTTTGCCTTCGCTATCGATGATAGTGACCTGCTGGTTAGGCTTCACTTTACCGCGCTTGATACGACCAATGCCGATTACGCCAACATAGTTGTTGTAGTCGAGCTGGGAGATCTGCATTTGCAGGGTGCCTTCCAGGTCAACGTTTGGCGCAGGAACGCGGTCAACAATCGTCTGGTACAGCGGAGTCATGTCTTCCGCCATGTCTTCGTGATCCAGACCGGCGATACCGTTCAGCGCAGACGCATAAACGATAGGGAAGTCCAGCTGTTCGTCGGTCGCGTCGAGGTTAACGAACAGGTCGAAGACCTGGTCAACAACCCAGTCAGGACGCGCGCCAGGACGGTCAACCTTGTTGATCACAACGATAGGTTTCAGGCCGTGGGCAAATGCTTTTTTGGTCACGAAGCGCGTTTGCGGCATAGGGCCATCAAATGCGTCAACCACCAGCAGCACGGAATCCACCATGGACATCACGCGCTCAACTTCACCACCGAAGTCGGCGTGCCCTGGGGTATCAACGATGTTGATACGGTAGTCATTCCATTTGATAGCGGTGTTTTTGGCGAGGATGGTAATCCCACGCTCTTTCTCCAAATCGTTGGAGTCCATCACACGCTCTTGAGTTTCGGCACGAGCATCAAACGTACCGGACTGCTGTAGCAGCTTATCAACCAGGGTAGTTTTACCATGGTCGACGTGCGCGATGATGGCGATATTACGCAATTTTTCGATCACAACTTTGCCTCAGGCATTTAGAAATAGCGCGTTATTGTACACGGATTAATCGCACTACAAAACAGGATCACAAACATCCCCCGCAAACAAGTATTGCAGAGATGCTTTGTGATCGCTTTCACGGAGCGGTAAAAGGGCACTTTAACGTAAATTGCACCAATATGGTGCTCGATGTTCACACAGAAGCACTATAATGGTGCAACAAATCCAATGTGGTGCAGCCCTTCTGCACTATGGTGCGCATGATAACGCCTTTTTGGGGTGTTTTAAAAGTTGGCACAGATTTCGCTTTACAGAAATACAGTAAAAATATGGCAGCCCAGCCGATTTGAAGACCTCGTTACCACGACGACAATGACCAATCTGGAGAGTTAAGTATGTCCGCTGAACACGTTTTGACGATGCTGAACGAACATGAAGTGAAGTTTGTTGATCTGCGCTTCACCGATACCAAAGGTAAAGAACAGCACGTCACGATCCCTGCTCATCAGGTGAACGCCGAATTCTTTGAAGAAGGCAAAATGTTTGACGGCTCCTCCATTGGCGGCTGGAAAGGCATTAACGAATCCGACATGGTTCTGATGCCAGATGCAACCACTGCGCTCATTGACCCGTTCTACGAAGAACCTACGCTGATCATCCGCTGCGATATCCTGGAACCTGGCACGCTGCAAGGCTATGACCGTGACCCACGCTCCATCGCAAAACGCGCTGAAGAGTACCTGCGCTCTACCGGCATCGCAGACACCGTTCTGTTCGGGCCAGAGCCAGAGTTCTTCCTGTTCGACGACATCCGTTTTGGCGCTTCCATTTCTGGTTCCCACGTCGCTATCGATGACATCGAAGGCGCATGGAACTCTTCCACCAAGTACGAAGGTGGTAACAAAGGTCACCGTCCGGGCGTGAAAGGCGGTTACTTCCCGGTTCCTCCGGTCGATTCTTCACAGGACATCCGCTCTACCATGTGTCTGATCATGGAAGAGATGGGCCTGGTTGTTGAAGCGCACCACCACGAAGTGGCAACGGCTGGCCAGAACGAAATCGCAACCCGCTTCAACACCATGACCAAAAAAGCGGATGAGATTCAGATCTACAAATACGTTGTGCACAACGTTGCGCACCGTTTCGGTAAAACCGCGACCTTCATGCCAAAACCCATGTTCGGCGACAACGGTTCCGGCATGCACTGCCACATGTCCCTGTCCAAGAACGGCACCAACCTGTTCTCTGGCGACAAATACGCGGGTCTGTCTGAGCAGGCGCTGCACTACATCGGCGGTGTTATCAAGCACGCTAAAGCGATCAACGCCCTGGCGAACCCGACCACCAACTCCTACAAGCGTCTGGTCCCAGGCTACGAGGCACCGGTGATGCTGGCGTACTCTGCCCGTAACCGTTCTGCTTCTATCCGTATCCCGGTGGTGGCGTCTCCGAAAGCGCGTCGTATCGAAGTGCGCTTCCCGGACCCGGCGGCTAACCCATACCTGTGCTTCGCAGCACTGCTGATGGCCGGTCTGGACGGTATCAAGAACAAGATCCACCCGGGCGAAGCGATGGACAAAAACCTGTACGACCTGCCGCCAGAAGAAGCGAAAGAGATCCCACAGGTTGCCGGCTCTCTGGAAGAAGCCCTGCAAGCGCTGGACGCAGACCGTGAGTTCCTGACCGCTGGCGGCGTGTTCACCGATGAAGCGATCGATGCTTACATCGCGCTGCGTACCGAAGAAAACGACCGCGTTCGCATGACGCCGCACCCGGTTGAGTTCGAACTGTACTACAGCGTTTAATTGATTTGTTTTACCCGGCGCATACGCGTCGGGAGTAGTTGCCGTGGAAACTTTAGCCCATCTTCGGATGGGCTTTTTTCTCCACCAACAACCTGATCTCACGCGCTTTTTACCTCTAAAACGCTATACTGCACTAAAATAGTGCAACGACTCCAGGAGACTGCTGAATGGCAACTGGCACGCTGCCCGATGCTGGGCAGATCCTCAATTCTTTGATTAACAGTATTTTGCTGGTCGACGACGAGCTGGCGGTGCATTACGCCAACCCGGCGGCGCAGCAGCTGCTCGCTCAAAGCGCCCGTAAACTGTTTGGCACGCCGCTGCCTGAACTGCTGAGCTATTTCTCGCTGAATATTGGTCTGATGCAGGAGAGTTTGCAGGCGGGTCAGGGCTTCACCGATAACGAAGTGACGCTGGTGATTGACGGACGCTCGCATATTTTGTCCCTCACCGCACAGCGCCTGCCGGATGGCATGATTCTGCTGGAAATGGCGCCGATGGATAACCAGCGTCGTCTCAGCCAGGAGCAGCTTCAGCATGCGCAGCAGATTGCGGCGCGCGACCTGGTGCGCGGGCTGGCTCATGAAATTAAAAACCCGCTGGGCGGCTTACGCGGTGCGGCACAGCTTTTGACCAAAGCGCTGCCTGACCCTGCCCTGGCAGAGTATACCAACGTCATTATCGAGCAGGCGGACCGTCTGCGTAATCTGGTCGATCGTCTGCTCGGGCCGCAGCAGCCGGGGATGCATGTTTCAGAAAGCATTCATAAGGTCGCGGAGCGGGTGGTGAAACTCGTCTCTATGGAGCTGCCAGATAACGTCACGCTGGTGCGTGATTACGACCCAAGCCTGCCGGAGCTGGCGCACGATCCGGACCAGATTGAACAGGTGCTGCTGAACATTGTGCGTAACGCGTTGCAGGCGCTGGGCCCGGAGGGTGGCGAAATTATTCTGCGTACCCGCACCGCGTTCCAGCTGACGCTGCACGGCGTGCGTTATCGTCTGGCGGCACGTATTGATGTGGAAGATAACGGGCCGGGGATCCCGCCGCATCTCCAGGACACCCTGTTCTACCCGATGGTCAGCGGTCGCGAAGGCGGCACCGGGCTGGGGTTATCCATCGCCCGTAATTTGATTGACCAACACTCCGGCAAAATTGAATTTACCAGTTGGCCGGGACATACCGAGTTTTCGGTTTTCCTGCCGATTAAAAAATAAAGGTGACGTTTATGCAACGAGGGATAGTCTGGGTAGTCGATGACGATAGCTCCATCCGTTGGGTGCTTGAACGCGCGCTCACAGGAGCGGGATTAAGCTGCACGACGTTTGAGAGCGGCAGCGAGGTGCTCGACGCACTCACCACCAAAACGCCGGACGTTCTGCTCTCGGATATTCGCATGCCGGGCATGGACGGACTGGCGCTCTTAAAGCAGATCAAACAGCGCCACCCCATGCTTCCGGTCATCATAATGACCGCCCACTCCGACCTGGATGCCGCCGTTAGCGCCTACCAGCAGGGGGCGTTTGATTACCTGCCAAAACCGTTTGATATCGACGAAGCCGTTGCCCTGGTCGAACGCGCCATCAGCCACTATCAGGAGCAACAGCAGCCCCGTCACGCGCCGGATTTCGGGCCTACGACGGACATCATCGGTGAAGCGCCAGCCATGCAGGACGTGTTTCGCATCATCGGGCGTCTGTCGCGCTCGTCTATCAGCGTCTTGATTAACGGTGAATCAGGGACCGGTAAAGAGCTGGTCGCACACGCCCTGCATCGCCACAGCCCGCGGGCGAAAGCGCCTTTCATCGCCCTGAACATGGCGGCGATCCCCAAAGATTTGATTGAATCTGAGCTGTTCGGCCACGAAAAAGGGGCGTTTACCGGGGCAAATACCATTCGTCAGGGACGCTTTGAACAGGCTGACGGCGGAACGCTATTCCTGGATGAAATCGGCGATATGCCGCTGGATGTTCAGACCCGACTGCTGCGCGTGCTGGCAGATGGCCAGTTTTACCGCGTGGGCGGCTATGCGCCGGTGAAGGTGGACGTGCGTATTATTGCCGCGACGCACCAGAACCTGGAGCTGCGCGTGCAGGAGGGGAAATTCCGTGAGGATTTATTCCATCGTCTGAACGTGATCCGCGTCCACCTCCCGCCGCTGCGCGAGCGTCGGGAAGATATCCCGCGTCTGGCGCGCCATTTCCTGCAAGTGGCGGCCCGCGAGCTGGGCGTGGAAGCCAAGCAGCTTCATCCGGAAACGGATGCCGCCCTCACCCGTCTGGCGTGGCCGGGCAACGTGCGTCAGCTGGAAAACACCTGTCGCTGGCTGACCGTGATGGCCGCCGGACAGGAGGTGTTGATTCAGGATCTCCCCGCCGAGCTGTTTGAAGCCACCGTGCCCGAAAGCACCGCCGGACATGCGCTGCCGGACAGCTGGGCGACGCTGCTGGCGCAGTGGGCAGATCGCGCGCTGCGTTCCGGTCATCAAAATCTGCTCTCCGAAGCGCAGCCTGAGATGGAGCGCACGCTGTTGACTACCGCGCTTCGTCATACCCAGGGCCACAAACAGGAAGCGGCTCGCCTGTTGGGATGGGGTCGAAACACCCTGACGCGCAAGCTGAAAGAGCTGGGAATGGAGTGATCTTACTCCGCTGTGTAAAGGTTACTAATTGAGCGCAAAGTGCCGTTATTTTGCGCTTTACTGTTCCGATGAGTTTTGTATGATCGTGCCCGGAAACAGGGGGGAGCATCATGCTGGAATCATTAGTGACTTTGCTTTCGAGCGGAGCAGCAGAAAGCCACACGCCACAAACTGCCGTTGCGGCGGTATTGTGTGCGGCACTGGTTGGGCTGTTTAGCTAACGAGCTGTCGATGAAAAGCCGGGTGGCGCTTCGCTTACCCGGCCTACATCTCGCACTTAAGTAGGCCGGGTAAGGCAAAGCCGCCACCCGGCATTACAGCTCAAATCACCCGCGAGAACTGCTGTAAACGCGCCTTCTGACGCAGATAGGCATCGAAGCACATGCAGATATTACGAATCAACAGACGTCCTTTCGGCGTGACGACAACCGCACTCTCCGACACATCCACCAGCCCGTCTTTCGCCAGCGGCGCCAGAAGCTTCAGGTCTTCGGCAAAGTAATCGCTGAATTGCAGATCCCATTGCGACTCCACCTCGCGAAATTCGAGACGGAAGTTGCAGATAAGCGCCTTAATCACGTCCCGACGGATGCAGTCGTCGCGCGTTAGCGCAATGCCGCGCCACAGCGCGTTGCCGGTTTCGTCTATCTGCTGATAGTACAGCTTCAGCTCTTTCTGATTCTGGGCGTAGCAGTCGCCAATCATGCTGATGGCGGAGACGCCCATTCCGAGCAGATCGGTATCGCCCTGGGTGGTGTAGCCCTGGAAGTTACGGTGGAGAACACCTTCGCGCTGGGCAATCGCCAGTTCATCGTCAGGGCGGGCAAAGTGATCCATTCCGATAAACTGATAGCCGGTTTCGGTCAGCGAGGCGATGGTCTCCTGCAAAATGTCCAGCTTCTGCTGGGCGGAAGGCAGATCCGCATCTTTGATTTTGCGCTGAGCGGCGAACAGCGTCGGCAGGTGCGCATAGTTAAAGACGCTCAGACGGTCCGGGTTAAGCTCAGCCACGCGTTTAAGCGTGTAGGCGAAGCTCTCCGGCGTCTGCTTCGGCAGGCCGTAAATCAGGTCTATATTCGTTGAGGTAAAGCCGATTTCACGCGCATGGTTGAGTAAGGCAAAGATAAACGCTTCGTCCTGCTCGCGGTTTACCAGGCGCTGTACTTCTTTGTTGAAGTCCTGTACGCCCATACTCAGGCGGTTGAAACCTTCGGCGCGTAAATGATCCAGCACATCCAGCTCGATTTCACGCGGATCGACCTCGATCGAAATTTCGGCGTCGTCGTTAAAACTAAAATTGCCGCGCAGCAGCGCCATCAGGCGGCTGATCTGCGCTTTATTCAGATAAGTTGGCGTACCACCGCCCCAGTGAAGCTGGCTGACGTGACGCCCTTTAAACAGCGGTGCGCGGTGCAGAATTTCCTGTTCGAGCGCATCGAGGTATTGATCGGCTTTGTGCTGCTGGCGGGTAACGATTTTATTGCAGCCGCAGAAGTAGCAGAGCTTATGGCAGAACGGAATATGGACGTAGAGCGACAGCGGGCGCTCGGGATAGCGCGCCACAGCTTGCTGAAAATGCGCCTCGCCGAAAGCGTCAGAAAACTCCAGCGCGGTGGGGTATGAGGTATAACGCGGCCCGGAATAGTTATATTTCTGGATCAGGGCCAAATCCCAGTCGATAGATGGTACAGACATGCTCACTCCTTCCGTTGGTGTCGCGTTCGTATACGGCGGCCCGTTCTGGTCCCGTTGCGGGCCATCATTCGGGTGCGCAGCCACTTCTGTCGCCGCGACAACCGCCGTAGTTTAACGAATAACCACACCAGATAACATATAACCGGAAGGGTTATAAGCAGGACGAGTGTACCTGCCGGGTGCAAATGTTAGTTTCCACCTTTCAGCAGACGCATCATATCTTCCTGCTTTTCGTCTTCCTCTTCGTCTTCTTCATCATCGTAGGACAGACCCAGCTTCTGCATCAGTTCATCAATGCGGTCCAGTTTGGCATCCACCCAGGACTGCTCTTCAGCAGTCAGGGTTTCACCCTCTTCAAGACGTTCCAGCAGCGCGTCCAGGCGCTCATCGTTCTCCAGCATATCCAGCTCAGCCTGCGGTGAAAGCATAGGTTTCTCGCTCTTTGGTTTGTGCTGCTTAGTGACCGGCGTGTCTGTCACGCCCAGTGGAATGGGAGTTTTACTGCCGATACGAGGATCTTTCTGCTGTTGGCCTTTTGCAGAAGCGCCTGCGGCACCGCCACCGTTAGCACGGCTACCCGCAGCATGACCACGATGTTTTTTATCGCGTTTGCGATCGCGCGCTTCCTGATTCAATTCTTCGCGCGTTTTGCGGCGTGCTTTTGCAGGGCGTTTCGCGCCCGCAGCGGAGGTCGGTTTTTTCATGATGTTTTATCTTTAAGTCGTTTTCTTCAGTATAGAATTGCGGCGAAATCTAGCAGAAAGCAAGCAAAGAAAAAAGGCGACAGAGCAATCTGTCGCCTTTTTTCCTGACTCACAACCCTTAACGGGTCAGACATTCCCTGTTTGCCTGCAACAAACCCTGTTTATCCCTTGGCTACTACCGTCCGTGATACGGTTCCGTTTCCTGTTAAAAACGCCTCCAGGCGCCGGTCGTCCTGACAATCCTGAGTCTTCGCCTCCTGGCGCTCCTGACCCTTATCCTTAAGTCGTTATCCTGTTGGCATCCTCGCCCTGGCACACACTTTACCTTGTTCCCTTAAACTAACAAGCTATGAAAAGGTAAAAAACCGGATTTTCAGATAATTACTCATTAATAACTCTTTGAATTTTAATATTTTGAGTTTTTTAGCGCCTGCGATTTCTCTTAAATTTCTCATACGCTTAAGAGCAGATCTCTTACATTCCGTAGGGCTTTCACTTACATGTCAATGACGAAGGGAAAAGCCTTTTGCCCGCATTCAGGTATAATCCCCGCAGATTACGATTTTTGGAGACGACCACGTGACTACCTGGAACTACCAACAGACGCATTTTGTCACCAGTGCGCCCGATATTCGCCACCTGCCCTCAGATACAGGGATTGAAGTGGCATTTGCTGGCCGCTCCAATGCGGGAAAATCCAGTGCCCTGAATACGCTCACCAATCAGAAAAACCTGGCGCGTACCTCAAAAACACCTGGCCGTACTCAGCTGATTAACCTGTTTGAAGTGGCTGAAGGCAAACGCCTGGTCGATTTACCGGGCTACGGTTACGCGCAGGTACCGGAAGAGATGAAGATCAAATGGCAGCGTGCGCTGGGTGAATACCTGGAAAAACGCATGTGTCTGAAAGGTCTGGTGGTGCTGATGGATATTCGTCATCCGCTAAAAGATCTCGACCAGCAGATGATTGACTGGGCGGTGGCAAGCGATATTGCGGTGCTGGTGCTGCTGACAAAGGCGGATAAGCTGGCGAGCGGCGCGCGCAAGGCGCAGGTGAACAAGGTTCGTGAAGCGGTGCTGGCATTCAACGGTGATGTGCAGGTTGAACCGTTCTCCTCGCTGAAAAAGCAGGGCGTGGATAAACTGCGACAGAAGCTCGACAGCTGGTTTAACGATCTGGAACCGGCGACAGAAGCGGAAGCAGAGTAACAACAGGCGCGGCGATGACCGCGCTTTTTTCGCCTGAAACTTTCTTTGCCGCAATAAAAAACGCCCCAGTCATTACTGACTGGGGCGGCTAAAATATTCAGCCAAATCCGATTACGTGAAGTAAAAGGTCTGAAAGATAGAACATCTTACCTCTGTACCCTACGTCGTTAACTCTACTCTTTTTTTATCGCTGGACAAAGCACTTTTTGTAGTTTTTTTTCATTCTTTACATAGGGAATTCTAATGATCGTCACAAAACGCGCGTACTTATGTTGCTTACTTACATAAAACGCGCGTTATTCCGTTAACCCTTAGTGAGCCTGATCCCAGTTTTCGCCGCTACCCACTTCCACCAGCAACGGAACGTCCAGCTTCATGCTGTTTTCCATCAGTTCATGGATCTTCTGAGAGACCTTTTCCAGATCGTCTTTATGAACTTCAAAGACCAGTTCATCGTGTACCTGCATGATCATTTTCACGCGCGGCTTCTCTTTTTCGAGCCAGGCATCGACGGCGATCATTGCGCGTTTAATGATGTCCGCCGCAGTGCCCTGCATGGGGGCGTTGATCGCAGCACGTTCAGCACCCGCGCGACGCGCGGCGTTGCTGGATTTGATATCCGGAAGGTAGAGACGACGCCCATCCAGCGTTTCAACGTAGCCTTTCTCTTTCGCCTGCGCGCGGGTACGTTCCATATATTCCAGCACGCCCGGATACCGCTCGAAGTAGAGATCCATATACTTCTGCGACTCTTTACGCGGAATATTGAGCTGGCGTGAAAGACCAAAGGCACTCATGCCGTAAATCAAACCGAAGTTGATCGCTTTTGCGCTACGACGCTGCTCGTTTGTTACGTTCTCCAGCGGCAGCCCAAACACTTCGGCAGCGGTTGCCCGGTGGATGTCCTTGCCTTCGGCAAAGGCCGTCAGCAGGCCTTTGTCGCGTGACAGGTGCGCCATAATACGCAGTTCGATTTGCGAGTAGTCTGCGGAGACAATCAGATAATCCTCTGGCGCAATGAAAGCCTGGCGAATACGACGGCCCTCTTCATTACGCACCGGAATGTTCTGAAGGTTGGGATCGGTTGACGAAAGTCGCCCGGTCGCCGCCACAGCCTGATGATAGGAGGTGTGCACGCGGCCCGTTTTCGGGTTAATCATCAACGGCAGTTTGTCGGTATAGGTCGATTTCAGCTTAGCCAGACCGCGGTATTGCAGAATAACTTTTGGCAGCGGATAGTCCAGCGCCAGCTCTTCCAGCACCTCTTCAGACGTTGAAGGGGCGCCGCCCGGGGTTTTCTTCAGCGGCTTGATACCCTGTTTTTCAAACAGGATGGTTTGCAGCTGTTTCGGTGACGACAGGTTAAATGCCTCGCCAGCAAGTTCATGCGCTTTCTGTTCAAGCTCGGTCAGGCGCTGCGCCAGCTCACCAGAGTGGTTATGCAGCACCGTTGGGTCGATTTTAACGCCGTTACGCTCAATACGAGACAGCACAGGCACCAGCGGCATCTCAATGTTCTGGAACACATTCAGCGGCCCTTCGTGCTTCTGCAATTTCGGCCACATTTTGAGATGCAGCTGTAGCGTGACGTCAGCGTCTTCCGCGGCGTAGCGGCCTGCTTCTTCCAGCGCGATCTGGTTAAAAGTCAGCTGATTTTTGCCCTTACCGGCAATTTCTTCAAAGGTGATGGTTTTGTGTTTCAGCCAACGATCGGATAAGGAATCCATATCATGGCGGCCCGCCACGCTGTCCAGAATGTAAGATTCCAGCATGGTATCAAAAGCGATACCACGCAGCTCAATGCCGTAGTTTTGCAGAATACCGCGGTCATACTTCAGGTTTTGCCCGACCTTCAGCGCTTTCTCGTCTTCCAGAATCGGCTTTAGCAGTTCTAAGGCGCGCTCGCGGGAGATTTGCTCCGGCGCATCCAGATAGTCGTGAGCCACCGGAACATAGGCGGCAATACCCGGCTCCGTCGCGAATGACAGGCCCACCATATTAGCCGTAATGTTATCGAGGCTGTCCGTTTCGGTATCGAAAGCAAATACTGGCGCTTTTTTTAGCTTTTCAATCCAGGCGACGAGCCGTGACTCTTCAAGGATGGTTTCATAGTTGTCGAAGGAGAGCGCTACCGCCTCTTCTTCTGCCTGCTCTTCGGCATCGACAACGATGGTCTCTTTCGGCTTCGCCGCAGGTTTAGCCCCTTTCGCCTGAAGCCATTTCCCGGCTTCAACATCCGCGGTCCAGCGTTTAAATTCGTATTTTCTGAACAGGCCAAGCAGTTCGTCGGCGGCGGGTTCCTGCACTTCCAGCTGCTCGCAGGTAAGCTCCAGCTCTACGTCAGTTTTGATGGTAGCTAACTGATAGGAGAGATAAGCCACCTCTTTGTTATCGGCAAGCTTTCCGGCCATGGTTTTTGCGCCACGGAAGGTAAGACCGGCAATTTTGTCGGACTCTGCATACAGCGTATCCAGCCCGCCCAGCCCTTGCAGCAGCGCCTGAGCTGTTTTTTCACCCACGCCCGGTACGCCAGGAATGTTATCCGAGGAATCGCCCATCAGGGCGAGGAAATCAATAATGAGCTCTGGCGGCACGCCATATTTGGCGACCACTTCTTCCGGGCCAAGAATGGTGTTGGTCATGGTGTTGATCAGCGTGATCCCTGGCGTTACCAGCTGCGCCATATCTTTATCACCGGTACTGATCAGAACCGGGCGGCCTGCTTTTTCCGCTTCGCGCGCCAGGGTACCAATTACGTCGTCAGCTTCAACGCCTGAGACCGCCAGCAGTGGCAGCCCCATCGCTTTCACCATAGCGTGCAGCGGTTCAATCTGCGCGCGCAGATCGTCAGGCATAGGGGGACGGTGAGATTTGTAATGCTCAAATAATTCATCGCGGAAGGTTTTACCCTTCGCATCAAACACCACGGCCGCATGGGTTGGATGGTATTGCAGAATCAGGCTGCGCAGCATATTCAGCACGCCGTACATTGCGCCGGTAGGTTCCCCTGCGCTGTTGGTCAGAGGAGGAAACGCATGATACGCCCGATACAGGTAAGAAGAGCCATCGACGAGTATAAGTGGGTTTTCTGGGATCTGAACCATAATGTCCGTGCCTTTTATGAATTTATGGGTAAAGGATGCCACAGAAGGATGAAAACATCAGGTTTTAGCGCTTTATACAGAAAAAGATTTTGCGATCGGGAAGATCGCTCGCAAAACAAAACTGTGGATAAGTTTGTGCATATTTTTAATGCAGGTGAATAACAGCTTTATAAAAGTGATACTGAAAATTTATTTATCTAATAAAATCAAAGCATTGCTATAAGATCACTTAAGATCGCGCTTCACTGATGGTTATTTAGTCTATGTGGATATAAGACTTAAGCACTCTGTCTATATGCAAAAAATCGCTGCCTGGCAGGAAAAGCCGCAGCCTCCTGGTGTGAAACCGCCCTGGTCTGAGCGAATTTCTGATAAGATCGGTGCCCAGCACCGGATAGCCGGCTGCTCAATTACAGCTAACTATCTGAATAAATTAATTATGTCGAGAATACTCGCAGCGATAACATTATGGTTAAGCGTCATTTTAACTATTCTGGTTACCATCGCCTGTTCTGTGTCAATCATCGTTGCCGGAATAATTAAACTTCTGCTGCCTGTCCCTCCGGTATGGCGCGCGGTGTCTGCTTTTTGTAATTTTATGATGTACTGCTGGTGTGAAGGGCTGGCGATCCTGTTGCATCTGAACCCCTGGCTGAAGTGGGACGTTCAGGGTCTGGAGAAGCTGAACAAAAAGAACTGGTATCTGCTGATCTGTAATCATCACAGCTGGGCCGACATCGTTGTATTATGCGTACTGTTTCGCAAACACATTCCGATGAACAAATACTTTCTGAAACAGCAGCTGGCCTGGGTGCCTTTCATTGGTCTGGCCTGCTGGGCGCTGGATATGCCGTTTATGAAACGCTATTCACGCAGCTATTTGATTCGTCATCCGGAACGCCGCGGTAAGGACGTGGAAACCACGCGCCGTTCTTGCGAGAAGTTTCGCGCGCATCCCACCACCATTGTTAACTTCGTCGAAGGATCGCGCTTTACCGAAGAGAAGCGCCAGCAAACTCGCTCTCCTTATCAGAACCTGTTGCCGCCAAAGGCTGCGGGTATCGCAATGGCGCTCAACGTGCTGGGTGAGCAGTTCGATAAATTGTTGAACGTAACGCTCTGCTATCCGGAAAACGACAGGACGCCGTTCTACGATATGCTCAGCGGCAGGCTGACGCGTATCGTTGTCCGCGTTGATCTGGTGCCCGTCAATACTGAACTGCACGGGGATTACGTCAACGATAAAAACTTCAAACGTCGTTTCCAGCTTTGGCTTAATACACTCTGGAAAGAGAAAGACGAGCAGATAGCGAAGATTAAATCTTCATACAAAAACGCCGGTCAGTGACCGGCGTTTTTCTTTGTGGTTGTTACTTTTTCTCAACCAGGTATTTCACGGTATCAGCGTACTGTTGTACGAAGATATCCATGCTGGTCGTGTCCATACCACGCATATTCACCTGGTATTTGCCGTTAACATACATCGCCGGCACGCCCTGCAACTGGAGGTCAGCGGCAGCTTTTTCCTGCTGTGCCACGAGAGATTTCACCACGAAACTGTTCCAGGCAGCGTCATAGTCTTCACCTTTCACACCGGCATCCACGAACACTTTACGGATATCTGCCGTAGTTTGTACGGTCTGGGTTTTCTGTACGGCTTCAAACATAGGCGCGGTGATCTTATCTTCCACACCCAGCGCAATCGCGACCGCCCATGCCTGAGTCAGGTCTTTACCCAGTGGGCCAAGGAACTCAACGTGGTATTTCGTCATTTTGGTGCCTTCCGGCAGCTTTTTCTTCACGTTGTCAGAAACATGAAGTACCTGCTCAAACTCGTAGCAGTGCGGGCAGTAGAAGGAGAAGAACTCCAGCACCTGAGGCTCGCCAGCAACAGGCTTGTCCAGCGTAATGTACTGCTTGCCGTCGGTAAACTGCGCAGCAGTTGCGCTAAATGCCAGAATCATACCAGCCAGCGCCAGCCAAATTTTTTTCATGATCAACTCTCTCCTGGGTGTGTCCAATTAATACATCGGCGTTAATTGCAGAGGGGGTTCCTGTAGAACCTTAACCTGCTCGGTAAATGTGGATATCTGGTTGCGCCAGTAATCCTCCCCGGGAAGCCAGGGGAAATTTCGGGGAAAAGCCGGGTCTTCCCAACGCCTGATTAACCACGCGAGATAATAAACAAATCGCATCGCACGTAAAGGCTCTATCAAGGCAATTTCGTCTGAATTAAAGGGGCTAAATTCTTCATAAGCTTCAATTATGGTCTCAAGCTGCATGCGCTGCTCGGCTTTATCACCGTTGAGCAGCATCCACAGATCCTGCACAGCGGGTCCCATACGTGCGTCATCAAGATCGACAAATAGCGGCCCATCACGCCAGAGAATATTCCCGGCGTGGCAGTCACCGTGCAGGCGCAGAGTAGTAATATCATCCCGCCAGCAGGCTTTTACAGCATCAATAAGCTTATCGGTCGCCGTGAGGAAATTATCCTTTAGCGCATTCGGGATCAGCGCCGATGTTTCGAATACCTGTCGCGGCTCAACAAGATATTCCTGAACACCAATCGTCGGACGGGCAACAAACGGTTTTTTACGTCCCGTCTGATGAATGCGCCCCAGATAGCGGGCAACCCATTCCATCTGATCGATATTATCTGCCTCAAACTGTCTTCCGCCCAGGCTCGGAAATACCGCGTAGTAAAAGCCCTGATGGGTCAGCAGCGTTTGGTTATTGAATTTGAGCGGTGCCGCAACGGGAACATCGTCATCCAGCAGATCGTGGGCAAACTGATGCTCTTCCTGAATTTGTTCTGCGGACCAGCGCTGTGGACGGTAAAACTTTACGACAAAGCGCTGGCGCTCTTCGTCCTGAAATTGGTAGACACGGTTTTCGTAGCTGTTTAAAGGGGTTAACCCGGAATCCACCCGAATACCCTGTTCGAACAGCGCATCCATTATGGTATCCGGGTGTAGTGTCTGGAAAGTAAAAGCCTGGTCGTTCATCCGATCATCCGGAAATTATACGAATGATTCAGGATATCATCTTGTGGCGATTTCGGTGGCTCCGCTTACAAGCTTTTACTCTTTAATTACGCCTCGGGCACGCAGTAATGCGGTTTTAAAATCCTCTTCATAATCTTTCTGAATGCCAGGAATAACAGCATCTTTAGCCGAGTCACGCATTTTCAGGTGGTAGATCAGGATGTCGTCAGAAAGGTCTGCCAGTTCGCCATCAAAACCTGACTCTTTCGCCAGTTTCTGTAAAAATTGCATCAGATTCAGCTCTGGCTCTTTTTGCCAGGCCGGCTGGAGAAGCTCAATGACTTCATTAAGACGTTTACATTTCATGGTAGTGCTCCTTTCATTTAGAGAGACACGTTAGCAGGGTCAATCCCACAATAAAAGAGGCGATATTCGTGAATCAATGCCAGGAAATCATCGGAGTTGTTCTGGCCGGGGGCAGGGCAATGCGAATGGGCGGAAAGGATAAGGGGCTTCAGCTCCTGAACAACACTCCATTATGGCAGCATGTTGCTGATACGCTTGCAGATCAGGTGTCGTCGATAGCGATCAGCGCTAACCGACATGTTGATATTTATCAGCGCAGCGGGTATCCGGTTTATCAGGATAACCTGGTGGACTACCCCGGTCCGCTGGCGGGAATGCTTTCCGTTATGCAGCAGTCGTACGGAGAGTGGTTTCTCTTTTGTTCCTGTGATACGCCCTTCATCCCGTCCTGTCTGGTTGAACGTCTGGTGCAGCGGCGCGGTGATGCTCCCGTCGTCTGGGTACACGACGGTGAACGCGACCATCCGACTATCGCATTGATTAATCGCTCGTTAATATCCGCGCTGGAAGATTACCTGGCCGCAGGAGAGCGACGCGTCATGGTATTTATGCGCCGGTCAGGAGGGCATTCCGTTGATTTCAGCGACATGAAATCGGCGTTTGTGAATGTAAACACGACGGAAGATTTGCAGATGATGCAGGAGAAGAAATGATACCCGTATTAGCGATCTCAGCCTGGAGTGGCACCGGGAAGACTACGCTGCTAAAAAAACTGATACCTGCACTTTGCGCTAAAGGCATTCGGCCCGGATTGATTAAGCATACGCACCATAATATGGATGTCGATAAGCCGGGGAAAGATAGCTATGAGCTGCGTAAGGCTGGCGCTGCACAAACGATGGTGGCGAGTAACCAGCGCTGGGCGTTAATGACAGAAACACCGGATGAAGCACCGCTGGATCTCGCTTATCTTGTCAGCCGGATGGATCACTCCACGCTGGATCTGGTGCTGGTTGAGGGGTTTAAGCATGAGGCTGTTGCGAAGATCCTGCTATTCAGAAGCGATGCCGGACATGACGTAAGTGAGTTAACGCTGGATGAACATGTGATTGCCGTGGCCAGTGACGTTGCGTTGACGCTGGAAGTACCGGTTCTGGATTTGAATAATGTGGAGGGGATTGCAGAGTTTATTTTGGCGTGGAGTGCAGTCTGAGTTGCAGGGTGACGGCTTCGCCTTACCCGGCCTGCCGTTTTTCAGCAAACAAACGCAAAAAGGCCATCCTTCCGGATGGCCTCTTCACTTGTTTGATGTCTGGCAGTTCCCTACTCTCACATGGGGAGACCCCACACTACCATCGGCGCTACGGCGTTTCACTTCTGAGTTCGGCATGGGGTCAGGTGGGACCACCGC
>NZ_JBLVXX010000065.1:0-18706 GCF_048283985.1 Enterobacter cloacae complex sp. 6730903
CAGAAGTATTCGGTGGAGCGGTAGTTCAGTCGGTTAGAATACCTGCCTGTCACGCAGGGGGTCGCGGGTTCGAGTCCCGTCCGTTCCGCCACTTATTAAGACATTAAGCCTGCCCTTTCGGCAGGCTTAATGGCAAAAACTTTAGGGGCGTAGCTCAGTTGGTAGAGCACCGGTCTCCAAAACCGGGTGTCGCGAGTTCGAGTCTCTCCGCCCCTGCCATATAGAATCCTTTGCTTCGGCAAAGGATTTTTTTTTGCCTGTAAAAAAGCTCAACACCTTCCTGAAGAATAAGCAGCCTGCGTCTCCGCAGGCTTTTGCGTTAATCCAGTATGCTGGTTTTTAACAGATCTTTTATCTGTGACTGCTTATCGCTGTTTTGCAGCCAAATGGCATACAGCGGCCTGGAGAGCGTTGTCGAATCGGTGACAACATGGAGTGCAGGTTTATTATCCGCCCAGCGAACAGGTAACCATGTACAGCCTTTCAATGCGGGAAGATGCTGGCATGCGATCTCCGCAGAGCTTGTCGTGAGCTGCGGGATATCATCGCTGGCAATTAACCCCGTCTCGTGTTGCTGAAAATCAGGCCCCCATTCCAGGCGTAAATAATTGAGGTCGGCCTTCATCATTGCAGGCTCCGATGCATAAAGCGCCAGGCTAAACTGTCCAACAATCTGGCTGCTAAATTCGTCCATCTTGGGGGCTTCTGTGGTGATCAGCAGATCAAGCTGCCGCTCGTGGAGTTGCTTAACCAGCGATTGACGTTGCGCAATCCTCGCCTCAAATTGCAGATGATTGTGTGTGCGATATAGTCGCATAAGCCACTGGCTGAGCATGCATTCCCATAGTGAAGCGCTGGCACCAATCGAGAATTCATTATGCCGGGAGGTGTGCGCAACCTCCTTTCGCGCTGCCTGCCAGGTATTCATCAGGGTTTCTGCATAAGGCAACAGCTTTTCACCGGCCGGGGTTAAACGAATATTGTTGCGATGGCGGGTAAAAAGGTTCACACCCAGTTGATTTTCCAGCTGTCGAATACGAAAACTGACTGCTGACTGCGTCAGGTAGAGGGCTTCAGCTGCTCGCCCAAAGTGTCGCGTTCTGCTCACTTCGAGGAAAGTTTTTAGCAATTCCGTATCCACATCTTTCTCCACAAAATTATTTGTCGTTATGATTTAAATGTTTTGTTTTACACTCTGTCAAGCGTAACTAATACTCCGCGCCATAAATAGCTCGGCCAAAGAATTAGGAGCGTGTAGGATGGCGGAAAGCTTTACGACGACTAATCGTTTTTTCGACAATAAACATTATCCGCGCGGGTTCTCTCGTCACGGCGATTTCACGATCAAAGAAGCTCAACTTCTTGAGCGCCATGGTTATGCCTTTAACGAGCTGGATCTGGGTAAACGTGAACCGGCAACCGAAGATGAAAAACAGTTTGTCTCTGTTTGCCGTGGTGAGCGTGAGCCGCAGTCTGATGCAGAACGTGTATGGATCAAGTATATGGCTCGCATTAAGCGTCCTAAGCGTTTCCATACGCTGTCTGGCGGCAAGCCGCAGATGGAAGGTGCAGAAGACTACACCGAGTCTGACGATTAAGAAGAGAAGGGGCTACGGCCCCTTTTTTTACGCCAGCATTTTTTGCAGATGCAACAGCAGCCGATCGATCGCACGGTAACTTAATGCCTCCTGCAAATGCCGCCTCTCTATTCCGGGGCAGCCCTCCACGTCGGCGACCGTGCGCGCAACTTTCAACAAACGCTGCCACGCGCGAATGGATAGCCCAAACCGCGTCAGTGTCTCTTCCAGCCAGCCTGCATCTTCAGCGTTGAGAGAACAAAACTGTCGGATCCCGCTGTTATCCAGCCGGGCATTCAGCCTGTTTTGACGAGCATACTGCCGCGCCTGCGCCGCAATAACCCGTTCACGCACAGCTGCTGAGCTTTCGCCTTTGATACCGGTTTGCCTCAGCAGACCGGGTGGGGGCAGGGGGATCTCGAGAGATAAATCAAAACGGTCGAGGAAGGGGCCGGACAGCTTACTCAGATAGCGCAGCGTCTGCTCTGGCGTACAGCGGTTATGGTTGCCCTGATAATGACCCGTAGGGCTAGGGTTCATCGCGGCGACCAGCTGAAACTGCGCAGGGTAGCTTATTTTGGCCCGTGTACGAGACAGATGGATTTCGCCGGATTCAATCGGCTCCCGCAATGCATCCAGCACGCGGCGTTCAAACTCTGGCAATTCATCCAGGAAGAGAATGCCGTTGTGCGCCAGTGAGATTTCACCCGGACCGGGGATCGAACCCCCGCCCACCATCGCGGTAAGAGACGCACTGTGATGTGGAGAGCGGAAAGGACGGCGGCGCCACTGTTTATGCAGCGACGTAGAACTGACCAGGCTAAATATCGCGGCGCTTTCCAGCGCTTCGTGATTATTGAGGGGTGGCAACAGACCGCTCAATCTGCTCGCCAGCATCGTTTTCCCCGTGCCTGGCGGACCTATCAGTAACAGGTTATGCCCACCCGCGGCCGTTATCTCTAACGCCCGTTTACCCTGTTCCTGACCCATAATATCGCTGAGATCCTCGGGCGAATCTGGCGCCACCTCGTCATTCTCCTGCGGCTCGGCAAGCTCGTGTCGGCCTTCCAGCCAGGCGCAAACCTCCTGCAAATGTCCCGCGACAAGACACCCCTTTTCGGCAATAAGGCTAACTTCAGAGGCATTTTCATTGGCCACAATGATTTGTCTTCCCGCGCGTATGGCTTCAAGCGCACCCGAGATTGCTCCGGGAACGCCTCTTAACGCGCCTGTAAGCGCTAATTCACCCACGAACTCACACGAGCTTAGCCCTGGCGTATTGAGCTGTTCAGAAGCCGCGAGAAGCGCTATAGCAATAGGTAAATCATATCGCCCTCCCTCCTTTGGCAAATCGGCGGGCGCAAGGTTGATGGTGATCTTCTTCGCCGGAAAAGCATAACCGCTATTAATAATTGCGCTGCGCACGCGATCCCTCGCCTCTTTAACGGTCGTTTCTGGTAAGCCGACCAGCGTCAGTCCGGGCAGTCCATTACTTAAATGAACCTCTACAGAAATAAGCGGTGCCTTCACGCCGATGGCCGCGCGTGTATAAACAACTGACAGTGACATAAGCCCTCCTTAGCGGTGACTATGCCAGCATCATTTTTTCCTGTTTAGCGCTAATGCACTGAATTACGGCGCTCGTTCCAGCCTTTTAGCGGCAAAATGTAATCATTACATGTGGGTGGAATTGGCCTCGCAGAAAAGAAATCATGTGCCCCTTGCCTGATGAAACAGGACAAAAAAATGAAAAATCTTCATTTCTATTTTTTCCCTATATAAAACAACGATTTTGAAAGAAATAGTTCGCCTGCTACAGAAACAGGTCATAAAAAAATCTTGTGTCAGATGAAATATCTGTGGTAACTCTTTAGGTATTCCTTCGAACAAGATGCAAAAAGAACTGAAAATGACAGCCCTTCTACGAGTGATTAGCCTGGTCGTGATTAGCGTGGTGGTGATTATTATCCCACCGTGCGGGGCTGCACTTGGACGAGGAAAGGCTTAGAAATCAAGCCTTAACGAACTAAGACCCCCGCACCGAAAGGTCCGGGGGTTTTTTTATGACTAAAAAACTTAAATGAGGAGCAGAGAATGACGACTAGCACAAAATTCTGTTTCTCCAGATTTATGACGGGGAACTAACTATGAATGGGGCACAATGGGTAGTACATGCGTTGCGCGCGCAGGGAGTTGAAACCGTATTCGGTTATCCGGGTGGCGCAATTATGCCGATTTACGATGCACTGTATGACGGCGGCGTGGAACACCTGTTGTGCCGACACGAGCAGGGCGCAGCGATGGCCGCCATCGGTTATGCCCGTGCGGCCGGTAAAACTGGCGTCTGTATGGCCACCTCAGGTCCCGGCGCAACGAACCTGATCACCGGCCTGGCTGACGCGCTGCTCGATTCCGTACCCGTGGTGGCGATCACCGGCCAGGTGGCCTCTCCATTCATCGGCACCGATGCTTTCCAGGAAGTGGATGTGCTCGGTTTATCGCTGGCCTGCACCAAACACAGCTTCCTCGTTCAGTCTCTCGAAGAGCTGCCGCGGGTGATGGCCGAAGCGTTCGAGGTTGCCAGCTCTGGCCGTCCTGGCCCGGTTCTGGTTGATATCCCGAAAGATATCCAGGTTGCACTCGGCGATCTGGAGCCGCATTTCTCTACCGTGGAAAGCGATAATGCGTTCCCGCATGCAGAGGTGGAAGAGGCGCGTCAGATGATGGCGCAGGCCAAACAACCGATGCTGTACGTAGGCGGCGGCGTGGGCATGGCGCAGGCTGTTCCGGCGCTTCGCGCGTTCATTGCGACCACGCAAATGCCCGCCACCTGCACGCTGAAAGGTCTCGGTGCGGTAGAGGCAGATTACCCGTACTACCTCGGCATGCTGGGGATGCATGGTACCAAAGCGGCAAACCTGGCGGTGCAGGAATGCGACTTGCTTATCGCCGTCGGCGCACGTTTTGACGACCGCGTTACCGGCAAGCTGAATACCTTCGCGCCGAACGCCAAAGTGATCCATATGGACATCGACCCGGCGGAGATGAGCAAACTGCGTCAGGCGCATGTCGCGTTGCAGGGCGATCTTAACGCGCTGTTACCGGCGCTGGAGCAGCCGCTGGATATCAACCCATGGCGTCAGCACACCGCTGATATGCGTACTGAACACGCGTGGCGTTACGATCACCCAGGCGACGCCATCTATGCGCCGCTGCTGTTGAAACAGCTGTCAGACCGTAAACCCGCAGACAGCGTGGTAACGACGGATGTCGGCCAGCATCAGATGTGGTCAGCCCAGCACATGACCTACACCCGCCCGGAGAACTTTATCACCTCGAGCGGGTTAGGGACGATGGGCTTCGGCCTGCCCGCTGCCGTGGGCGCGCAGGTTGCCCGCCCGAACGATACCGTTATCTGTATCTCCGGTGACGGCTCCTTCATGATGAACGTCCAGGAGCTCGGCACCGTGAAGCGTAAGCAGTTACCGCTGAAGATCGTCTTGCTCGATAACCAGCGTTTAGGCATGGTTCGCCAGTGGCAGCAGCTGTTCTTCCAGGAGCGTTACAGCGAAACGACCCTGACCGATAACCCCGATTTCCTCACCCTGGCCAGCGCCTTCGGCATTCCTGGCCAGCACATCACCCGTAAAGACCAGGTTGAAGCGGCACTCGACACCATGCTGTCAAGCGAAGGGCCATACCTGCTTCATGTCTCAATCGACGAGCTTGAGAACGTCTGGCCGTTGGTACCGCCCGGTGCCAGTAACTCACAAATGCTGGAGAAATTATCATGATGCAACATCAGGTCGCCGTGCAGGCTCGCTTCAACCCGGAAACGTTAGAACGCGTATTGCGCGTGGTTCGCCACCGTGGCTTTCAGATTTGCTCTATGAATATGGAAACGGCCACCGACGCGCAGAACATCAGTATCGAATTAACCGTTGCCAGCCCGCGGCCGGTCGACTTACTGTTTAGTCAGTTATCAAAACTGGTAGACGTTGCCCATGTTGCCATCTGCCAGAGCACAACCACATCACAACAAATCCGCGCTTAAGCGTGACAGGACGAAAAAATGACGACAAAAAAAGCTGATTACATTTGGTTCAATGGTGAGATGGTTCGCTGGGAAGACGCGAAAGTTCACGTGATGTCCCACGCGCTGCACTACGGCACCTCCGTGTTTGAAGGGATCCGTTGCTACGATTCTCACAAAGGGCCAGTGGTGTTCCGCCATCGTGAACACATGCAGCGTCTGCATGACTCAGCCAAAATTTATCGTTTCCCGGTCTCCCAAAGCGTTGATGAGCTGATGGAAGCCTGCCGCGAGGTGATTCGCCAGAACAAACTGACCAGCGCCTATATTCGTCCGCTGGTCTTCGTGGGTGATGTCGGCATGGGCGTCAATCCGCCCGCTGGTTATAACACCGATGTGATCATTGCTGCGTTCCCGTGGGGCGCCTACCTGGGCGCGGAAGCGCTGGATCAGGGGATCGACGCAATGGTTTCTTCCTGGAACCGCGTGGCGCCAAACACTATCCCGACTGCGGCTAAAGCGGGCGGTAACTACCTTTCCTCACTGCTGGTCGGCAGCGAAGCGCGCCGTCACGGCTATCAGGAAGGTATCGCGCTGGATGTGAATGGCTACATCTCCGAAGGCGCAGGTGAAAACCTGTTTGAAGTGAAAGACGGCATTCTGTTCACCCCGCCATTCACTTCGTCCGCGCTGCCGGGCATCACCCGCGACGCCATCATCAAGCTGGCGAAAGATCTGGGTATCGAAGTGCGCGAGCAGGTGCTGTCCCGCGAATCCCTGTACCTGGCTGACGAAGTGTTCATGTCCGGTACCGCGGCTGAAATTACGCCGGTGCGTAGCGTCGATGGCATTCAGGTGGGCGAAGGCCGCTGTGGTCCGGTGACCAAACGCATTCAGCAAGCCTTCTTCGGCCTCTTCACCGGCGAAACAGAAGACAAATACGGCTGGTTGGATCAGGTTAATCACTAAATATAAATTTGGGACGGCACGCACCGTCCCATTAAATAGTCAGACGGGAGTAAATAAAGCATGCCTAAGTATCGTTCAGCCACCACCACCCACGGCCGTAATATGGCGGGTGCCCGCGCACTGTGGCGCGCCACCGGAATGACCGACGCCGATTTCGGCAAGCCAATTATCGCCGTGGTGAACTCCTTCACCCAGTTTGTGCCGGGCCACGTGCACCTGCGCGATCTCGGTAAGCTGGTTGCCGAGCAAATCGAAGCCTCCGGCGGCGTGGCGAAAGAGTTCAACACCATTGCGGTGGATGACGGTATCGCAATGGGCCACGGGGGGATGCTCTATTCACTGCCGTCGCGCGAGCTGATCGCCGACTCGGTGGAGTACATGGTTAACGCCCACTGCGCCGATGCGATGGTCTGTATCTCCAACTGCGACAAAATCACCCCGGGGATGCTGATGGCCTCCCTGCGCCTGAACATTCCGGTGATCTTCGTCTCCGGCGGCCCGATGGAAGCGGGGAAAACCAAGCTCTCCGACAAAATCATCAAGCTCGACCTGGTCGATGCGATGATCCAGGGCGCGGACCCGAAAGTCTCTGACGAGCAGAGCGACCAGGTGGAACGTTCCGCGTGCCCGACCTGCGGCTCCTGTTCCGGGATGTTCACCGCCAACTCCATGAACTGCCTGACCGAAGCGCTGGGCCTTTCTCAGCCGGGCAACGGCTCGCTGCTGGCAACCCACGCCGACCGTAAACAGCTGTTCCTTAACGCCGGTAAGCGCATCGTTGAGCTGACCAAACGCTACTACGAGCAGGACGACGCCAGCGCGCTGCCGCGCAACATCGCCAGCAAAGCGGCATTCGAAAACGCCATGACGCTGGATATCGCCATGGGCGGTTCCACCAACACCGTTCTGCACCTGCTGGCCGCCGCTCAGGAAGCCGAAATCGACTTCACCATGAGCGACATCGACAAGCTCTCCCGCAAAGTGCCGCAGCTGTGTAAAGTCGCGCCGAGTACCCAGAAGTACCACATGGAAGATGTCCACCGTGCGGGGGGCGTGATTGGTATTCTCGGCGAGCTGGATCGCGCCGGGCTGCTGAACCGCGACGTGAAAAACGTGCTCGGCCTGACGCTGCCGGAGTCGCTGGAGCAGTACGACGTGATGCTGACCAAAGACGACGCGGTGAAAAACATGTATCGCGCCGGTCCGGCAGGCATCCGTACCACCCAGGCGTTCTCGCAGGATTGCCGCTGGGACACGCTGGATGACGATCGCGCCGAAGGCTGCATCCGCTCGCTGGAGCATGCCTACAGCAAAGACGGCGGTCTGGCCGTGCTGTACGGTAACTTCGCGGAAAATGGCTGCATTGTGAAAACCGCAGGCGTGGACGACAGCATCCTCAAATTCACCGGTCCGGCAAAAGTGTATGAAAGCCAGGACGAAGCGGTAGACGCCATCCTCGGCGGCAAAGTGGTGGAAGGCGACGTGGTGGTCATTCGCTACGAAGGGCCGAAAGGCGGCCCCGGCATGCAGGAGATGCTCTACCCGACCACCTTCCTGAAATCGATGGGCCTCGGCAAAGCCTGCGCGCTGATCACCGATGGTCGATTCTCTGGCGGCACGTCAGGCCTCTCCATTGGTCACGTCTCGCCAGAAGCGGCAAGCGGCGGCAATATCGCGATCATCGAAGATGGCGACCTGATCGAAATCGACATTCCGAACCGCGGCATTCAGCTGAAGCTGAGTGACCAGGAGATTGCGGCCCGTCGTGAAGCGCAGGAAGCCCGCGGCGACAAAGCCTGGACGCCGAAAGATCGCCAGCGCGAAGTCTCCTTCGCCCTGCGCGCCTACGCGAGCCTTGCAACCAGTGCAGATAAAGGCGCGGTGCGCGATAAATCTAAACTGGGGGGCTAACGATGGCCGAGTCACAACCCTTATCCGCCGCCCCTGAGGGGGCGGAATACCTGAGAGCGGTGCTACGCGCGCCGGTCTATGAAGCGGTGCAGGTCACGCCCCTGCAAAAAATGGACAAACTCTCTTCGCGTCTCGACAACGTCATTCTGGTGAAGCGTGAAGATAGGCAGCCGGTGCACAGCTTTAAGCTGCGCGGCGCCTACGCGATGATGGCCGGGCTGACGGACGAGCAAAAAGCGCGCGGGGTGATTACCGCCTCGGCGGGCAATCACGCGCAGGGCGTGGCGTTCTCCTCGGCGCGTCTGGGGCTGAAGGCGCTGATCGTGATGCCGGTTGCCACCGCAGATATCAAGGTTGACGCGGTGCGCGGGTTTGGCGGCGAAGTGCTGCTCCACGGGGCCAATTTTGACGAAGCGAAAGCCAAAGCGATTGAGCTGGCGCAGCAGCAGGGCTTCACCTGGGTGCCGCCGTTCGACCACCCGATGGTGATTGCCGGGCAGGGTACGCTGGCGCTGGAACTGTTGCAGCAGGACGCCCATCTCGACCGCGTTTTCGTCCCGGTGGGCGGCGGTGGCTTAGCCGCAGGTGTGGCGGTGCTGATCAAACAGCTGATGCCGCAGATCAAAGTGATTGCGGTTGAAGCGGAAGACTCTGCCTGCCTGAAGGCGGCGCTGGACGCCGGACATCCGGTCGATCTGCCGCGCGTCGGGCTGTTCGCCGAGGGTGTGGCGGTGAAGCGCATTGGCGACGAAACGTTCCGCCTCTGTCAGGAGTATCTCGACGATATCGTCACGGTTGATAGCGACGCTATCTGCGCGGCAATGAAAGATCTGTTCGAGGATGTGCGTGCGGTGGCGGAACCGTCCGGCGCGCTGGCGCTGGCGGGGATGAAAAAATACATCGCCCAGCACAATATTCGCGGCGAGCGTCTGGCGCACGTGCTTTCCGGTGCCAACGTGAACTTCCACGGTCTGCGCTACGTTTCCGAGCGCTGTGAGCTGGGTGAGCAGCGTGAAGCGCTGCTGGCGGTGACCATTCCGGAAGAGAAGGGCAGCTTCCTGAAGTTCTGCCAGCTGCTGGGCGGCCGTTCGGTAACGGAGTTCAACTACCGCTTTGCCGATGCCAAAGATGCGTGCATTTTTGTCGGCGTGCGTCTGAGCCGTGGCGTGGAGGAGCGCAAAGAGATCCTCAGCCTGCTGCATGACGGCGGCTACAGCGTGGTCGATCTCTCCGACGACGAGATGGCGAAGCTGCACGTGCGTTACATGGTCGGCGGCCGTCCATCGAAGCCGCTCAGGGAACGCCTGTTCAGCTTCGAGTTCCCGGAATCGCCGGGCGCGCTGCTCAAGTTCCTGCACACGTTGGGCACGCACTGGAACATCTCTCTGTTCCACTACCGCAGCCATGGCACCGACTATGGCCGCGTGCTGGCGGCGTTCGAACTGGGCGAGCACGAGCCGGATTTCGAAACGCGCCTGAACGAGCTGGGCTATGAGTGCCATGACGAAACCCACAACCCGGCGTTCCGTTTCTTCCTCGCGGGTTAAGGTTTGAACTGCGTGTAGGCCGGGTAAGCGCAGCGCCACCCGGCTTTAGTGGTTCGGCAATATCTTCCAGAACGCATCAATAAGCGGCTCATGCAGCCGCTTTTTTTGTGCGCACACGCCTAGCTCGAACGGCGTTTTCTCGTCGCTGCGTTCTAAAATCATCACGCGATTGCGCACCGGCTCCGGGCTGTTTTCCAGCACCACTTCCGGCAGCAGCGCCACGCCGCAGCCGAGCGCCACCATTGATACCATCGCCTCATGACCGCCGACCGTGGCGTAAATCGACGGGTTGCTGATCTTCTGGCGGCGGAACCACAGCTCGATACGGCGGCGCACCGGCCCCTGATCGGCCATGATAAACGGCACCGTGGACCAGTCCGGTTTCTCCACCGAGACCTGGTTGCGCACCGGGCAGGGCAGCGCCGGGGCAATCAACACTACCGCCAGATTCTCCAGCATCGAGAACGCCACCGCCCCCGGCAGCGTTTCCGGTTTTCCGGCAATCGCCAGATCCGCTTCGCCCGTTACCACTTTTTCCATCGCGTCGGCGGCATCGCCGGTGGTGAGCTTAATTTCAACCGACGGATGTTCCGCGCGGAAGCGGTCAAGAATGGGGGGAAGATGGCTGTAGGCAGCGGTCACGGAGCAGAAAATATGCAGCTCGCCAGAGAGCGACGGCCCCTGCTGGTCGATGGTGTGCCGCAGCTGCTGATACTGTAATAACGTCTGCTGAGCAAAGATGCGCAGCTCTTCACCTGCTTCCGTGAGGGTGACGGTGCGGTTATCGCGCACGAACAGCGGCTGGCCGAGGTCTTCCTCAAGGCGCTGGATCTGGCGCGACAGCGTGGAGGGGCTGACGTGCATCGCCCGGGCGCTACGGCCAAAGTGACGGCTTTCCGCCAGGTGCAGGAACATTTTCAGATCGCGTAAATCCACCGATTCCACTCCCTCTTTTTACATTGCATAAATTGCAATGTGACGTTGTGAATATATCAATTTCCGCAATAAATTTCCTGTTGTAATGTGGGTACATTCTCGCTGAAACGCGAACCGAACAATAAGACACACAACATCACGAGGTATCACCCATGGCTAACTACTTTAATACACTGAACTTGCGCCAGCAGCTGGCGCAGCTGGGCAAATGCCGCTTCATGGCGCGCGATGAATTTGCTGATGGCGCGAGCTACCTTCAGGGTAAAAAAGTGGTCATTGTCGGCTGTGGCGCACAGGGTCTGAACCAGGGCCTGAACATGCGTGACTCCGGGCTGGATATCTCCTACGCCCTGCGCAAAGAAGCGATTGCTGAAAAGCGCGCTTCCTGGCGTAAAGCGACCGAAAACGGCTTCAAAGTGGGCACCTACGAAGAGCTGATCCCGCAGGCGGATCTGGTGGTTAACCTGACGCCAGACAAGCAGCACTCTGACGTTGTGCGTTCCGTACAGCCGCTGATGAAAGACGGCGCCGCGCTGGGTTACTCCCACGGCTTCAACATCGTTGAAGTGGGCGAGCAGATCCGTAAAGACATCACCGTAGTGATGGTGGCACCGAAGTGCCCGGGCACCGAAGTGCGCGAAGAGTACAAACGTGGCTTCGGCGTACCGACGCTGATCGCCGTTCACCCGGAAAACGATCCGAAAGGCGAAGGCATGGCGATTGCCAAAGCCTGGGCTGCGGCCACCGGCGGCCATCGTGCGGGCGTGCTGGAATCTTCCTTCGTTGCGGAAGTGAAATCTGACCTGATGGGCGAGCAGACCATCCTGTGCGGCATGCTCCAGGCTGGCTCTCTGCTGTGCTTCGACAAGCTGGTGGAAGAAGGCACCGACCCGGCATA
This sequence comes from Enterobacter cloacae complex sp. 6730903, assembly GCF_048283985.1. Lineage (NCBI taxonomy): Bacteria > Pseudomonadati > Pseudomonadota > Gammaproteobacteria > Enterobacterales > Enterobacteriaceae > Enterobacter > Enterobacter cloacae complex sp. 6730903. The sequence goes on from NZ_JBLVXX010000065.1 coordinate 11,872, forward strand.
CGCGGAAAAACTGATTCAGTTCGGCTGGGAAACCATCACCGAAGCGCTGAAGCAGGGCGGCATTACGCTGATGATGGACCGTCTGTCCAACCCGGCAAAACTGCGCGCGTTCGCACTCTCTGAACAGCTGAAAACCATCATGGCGCCGCTGTTCCAGAAACATATGGACGACATCATCTCCGGCGAGTTCTCTTCCGGCATGATGGCGGACTGGGCGAATGATGATAAGAAACTGCTGACCTGGCGCGAAGAGACCGGTAAAACCGCGTTCGAAACCGCACCACAGTATGACGGCAAGATCACCGAGCAGGAGTACTTCGATAAAGGCGTCCTGATGATCGCGATGGTGAAAGCGGGCGTTGAGCTGGCGTTCGAAACCATGGTGGATTCGGGCATCATTGAAGAATCTGCGTACTATGAATCGCTGCACGAGCTGCCGCTGATCGCGAACACCATCGCCCGTAAGCGTCTGTATGAGATGAACGTGGTGATCTCCGATACCGCCGAGTACGGTAACTACCTGTTCTCTTACGCCTGCGTACCGCTGCTGAAAGAGTTCATGACCACCCTGCAAGCGGGCGATCTGGGCCAGGCGATTGCGGAAGGTGCGGTTGATAACGCGCAGCTGCGTGACGTCAACGAAGCGATTCGCAGCCACGAAATCGAGAAAGTGGGCCAGAAACTGCGCGGCTACATGACCGATATGAAACGTATCGCGGTAGCAGGCTAAACACGACGAATCGGGTGGCGTAAGCCACCCGAACTGTTTTAGCTACGCAATATCGCGCCGGGATAACCCAGCTGGCGCCACGCCTCATACACCACCACCGACACCGCATTCGACAGGTTCATGCTGCGGCTGTCCGGCATCATCGGAATACGAATTTTCTGCTCAGCGGGCAGGGCATCCAGAATGGTGGCCGGCAGGCCGCGGGTTTCCGGACCAAACATCAGATAATCCCCGTCCTGATAGCTTACGGCGCTGTGCGCTGGCGTACCTTTGGTAGTCAGGGCGAACATGCGGTGTGGTTTTTCGGTTCCCAGAAACGCGGCGTAATCGTGATGACGAACGACGGCGGTAAACTCATGGTAGTCCAGCCCTGCGCGACGCAGACGTTTGTCGTCCCACGTAAAGCCCATCGGCTCAATGATGTGCAGACGAAAACCGGTGTTGGCGCACAGGCGGATAATATTGCCGGTATTCGGCGGAATTTCTGGTTCGAATAAGACGATGTTAAGCATGCTGCCCCCTTAATTGCGGGGGCAGAATAGCAGAAAAGAGAGGGACTAGGCGACGCCCGGCTCCTGCGCGCGGCTATACAGCATTTTGTAGACGGTTGCCGCCGCGGCCACGAGAGCAGGCACACTGAGGATCATTAAAATACTGTCCGCCTGCCACTGCATGGAAAGAAGCTGGGCGCTGGTCATGGTGCCCGCCACGCCGCCGAAGCGGCCGATCCCCTGCATCCAGGCGATACCCGTCGCTCGGCACTCGGTAGGGTAAAAGGTGGCGGCCAGGGTCTGCATGCCCGACTGCGCGCCGTTCATCGCGATCCCCATCAGGAAAATTAACCCGCCAAACAGGGCGATATGGTTATGCTCAATGCCGAGTAAAAGAATCAGGCCCATCGTCAGCACGAAACCACACGCGACCACCTTGTGCGCTTCCCAGCGGTCCATCATCCAGCCCGCGAGCAAAATGCCAGCGGTGCCGCCGAAGGTGAACAGCGAGGTGAGCCAGGCGGATTCCGCCAGCGCATACCCCATCCCCTGCATCAGCGTTGGCATCCAGCTCAGCAGGACGTAATAAATCACCAGCCCCATAAAATAGGTGACCCACAGCATCAGGGTGCCGGGCAGCCAGGGCATGGAAAACAGCTGCGACACGCTGCCTTTTTTCGACGCGACTTTCTCCTCCGCCAGGAAAAAGCCTGTGACGCTATCCAGCGTACTGCGGGCGAACCGGCTGGCGATGCGGCGAACCTGGGCGACGTCTTTCCCGCGCTGCACCAGAAACTTCACCGACTCCGGCAACAGCAACGCCAGTAGCACCGTTAAAATCAGCGGCGCAATCGCGCCGGTCAGCAGCACGCTTCGCCAGCCATGGTGAGGGATAAGCCAGGACGAGATCGCCCCGCCGCCCGCCGCACCCAGCGGAAAGCCGCAGTACATGGTGTTAATTGCCATGGCGCGGCAGCGCTGGGGGGCAAACTCTGAGATCAGCGTGATGGCGTTAGGCATCGCGGCGCCCAGCCCGAGACCGGTCAGAAATCGCCATAGCGTCAGGGTATTCAGACTTTGCGCCCAGGCCGTGCCCAGGCTCGCCAGGCCGAAGAACAGGCATGAAAAGACCAGTACGCGCTTGCGTCCCATCCGGTCCGATACCGGACCTGCAATCAGGGCACCCAGCGACAGCCCGAGCAGCGCCGCACTCAGCACCGGCCCCAGATCCTGTTTATGTATTCCCCACTCCGTCGACAGCGTAGGCGCAATGTAACCCATCGCTGCGGTATCAAACCCATCAATCGCCAGCACCAGAAAGCCCAGCACAATTAGAAGCCAGTGAAACCCTGAAAAAGGACTTTCATCGATCACCTGCTGAATATCCACCCGACCTGAATACGTCATACGTTCCCCTCCGATGTGATGTTGTTTTTGTGTTCTTGTATTTGCTTGTCTATACAATTGCGGCGGGGCGGGGTGTGTCAAATTTTCTTATCCAGAATGTTACACAGGTGTTATTTTCGACAAAAAAAAGCGCCCGAGGGGGAAGTCGGGCGCGGAAGAAGGGGAGGCTAACCGGGGGAGATCAGGCCGCGTTTCCCTGAGAAAGGGGGGCCAGCGCCGCAGGCAACTTACTGAGCTCCTGCACCAGCGAGTCTTTGCTGATTTCACCGATTGTTTTCGCCCCGGTCAGGGTCATCGCCACCTTCATCTCTTTCTCGATCAGGTTGAGCAGATTCGCCACGCCCGCCTGGCCGCTGGTGGCCAGCGCGTACAGATACGCACGGCCCAGCAGCACGCTGTCCGCGCCCAGCGCAATCATGCGCACCACGTCCAGCCCGTTGCGGATGCCGCTGTCGGCCAGGATCGCAATATCGCCTTTCACCGCATCGGCAATGGCCGGCAGGGCGCGGGCGGAGGAGAGCACCCCGTCAAGCTGGCGGCCACCATGGTTAGAGACCACGATCCCATCGGCGCCAAAACGCACCGCGTCGCGGGCATCTTCCGGGTCGAGGATCCCTTTGATCACCATCGGGCCGTCCCAGAATTCGCGGATCCACTCCAGGTCCTTCCATGAGATCGACGGATCGAAATTGTTCGCCAGCCAGCCGATGTAATCTTCCAGCCCGGTCGGTTTACCGAGGTAGGCCGAAATATTGCCCAGATCGTGCGGACGGCCGTTCAGCCCGACATCCCACGCCCACTGCGGATGCGTCACCGCCTGCCAGTAACGGCGCAGGGCGGCGTTAGGGCCGCTCATGCCGGAGTGGGCATCACGGTAGCGCGCACCCGGCGTGGGCATGTCGACGGTAAAGACCAGCGTTGAGCAGCCCGCCGCTTTGGCGCGCTCCAGCGCGTTGCGCATAAAACCGCGATCGCGCAGGACGTACAGCTGGAACCACATCGGGCGCTTGATGGTCGGGGCGACTTCTTCAATCGGGCAGACGGACACGGTGGAAAGGGTAAACGGAATGCCTTTGGCATCTGCGGCGGCGGCGGCCTGCACTTCACCCCGGCGGGCATACATGCCGCATAAGCCGACAGGTGCGAGCGCTACCGGCATGGAGAGCGTCTCGTTAAACAGCTTCGTCTCAAGGCTCAGGTCAGACATATTCTTCAGCACGCGCTGGCGCAGAGCCACCTCCGACAGGTCTTCCACGTTGCGGCGCAGGGTGTATTCGGCATACGCCCCGCCGTCAATGTAGTGGAACAGGAACGGGGGCAAAATGCGCTGTGCCGCGGCGCGATAATCACTGGCTGCTGAAATAATCATGCTTTGTTCTCCCTGGAAATATCACTCTCGCCAGGCAGACGGGTAATACGCGCCTGTCGGGCCTGATCTTCATCGAATCGTTTAATGGTGGTATGCACGAAGCCGAGATGCGCCATCATCGCCTTGCGCGCGGCCTCGGCATCACCGGCCAGAATGGCGTTGAGCACCGCCTCGTGCTGTTCGGTCAGCTGGGCAAACACCGGCGGCACCAGATACATGCGCTGGCGGCTCTGCTTCACGGAGGATTGCAGCAGGTCGAAGAACCCGCGCATGGTTTGCAGCAGGACCACGTTGTGCGAGGCCTCGGCAATCGCCAGATGGAACCGCACGTCCGCCTGGGAGGCGATGTCCGGGTCGCTGCTTTGCGTGGCTTCAAAACAGGCTTTGAGCTTTTCTTTATCGGCGTCGGTTGCCCGCATCGCCGCGTGCCACGCGGTGCTGGTTTCGATGGCGTGACGCGCTTCGAGGATGTCGAAGCTGTAGTCCGGGTCGTTTTCCATCAGCGTCTTCAGCGGCTGCACGATGTTTTGTTCGGACCAGTCGTCATGCTGCCAGCGCACGAAGGTGCCGCCGCCGCGACGGCTCAGCAGCACCCCTTCGCTGACCAGCGTCGCCAGCGCTTCGCGCAGTGAATTGCGCGACACGCCAAGCTGAGCGGCAAGCTGACGCTCGGCGGGCAATCTCATGCCCGCTTCCAGCTGTTGTTCTTCTATCAGCGCCCGTACGCGAGTGGCAATCTCGTCGGACAGGCGTCTGGGCATCACTATCATGGAATCATCCAGGTTAAGACATAGGCCTGCAATGTGGTGATCACGCCCACCATGCAGGTAAATATCAGGCTGTGTTTCACGGTAAAGCGGAACAGATCCGACTCTTTGCCTACCAGCCCCACCGCGGCACAGGCAATGGCGATGGACTGCGGCGAGATCATCTTCCCGGTCACGCCGCCGGTGGTGTTCGCGGCGACCAGCAGCACGTCCGAGACGCCAATCTGCTGCGCAGCCGTGGCCTGTAGGGCGGCAAACAGGGCGTTAGATGACGTATCTGAACCGGTCAGGAACACCCCCAGCCAGCCGAGGAACGGCGAGAAGAAGGTAAACGCGTGGCCGGTATGCGCCAGCGCTAACGCCAGCGTCGACGACAGGCCGGAGTAGTTCGAAATAAACGCGAACGCCAGCACCATGCCGATGGAGTAAATCGGCAGCATCAGCTCTTTAATCGTCGCCGCAAAGGTCTGCACCGCGGCGGCTGGCTTCATGCGCAGCCACACTACGGAAAGGATAGCGGCAAACAGGATGGCCGTGCCGGTGGCTGAGAACCAGTCGAACTTAAACACTGCCGCATACGGCGTGGCGTCGTGTACCACCGGCGGCATACGGGCGACCATTTTGTCGAGGAACGGCACGGAGATATTAATCACCATGTCGTACAGCGCGCCGCCCGGGGCGAACAGGGCTTTAAACGGCGGAATGCTCCACAGCGTCACGGTGGCGGTCAGGAACAGGAACGGTGACCACGCGCGCACAATCTGTCCGGCGGTATAGCCGGTGCGCGCCAGCGTCTGATCCACGTGCGATGCGCCCATGTCAGCAAAGCGGAAGATACGTACCGGCTGCCAGCGTTTCAGGAACAGCGTCAGGCAGACCAGAGACACCAGGGAAGAGATGATGTCCGGCAGTTCCGGGCCGAGGAAGTTGGAGCTGAGATACTGGGCAATGGCGAACGAACCGCCCGCGACCATCACCGCAGGCCAGGTCTCTTTCACGCCGCGCCAGCCGTCCATAATCGCCATGATCCAGAAGAGGACGATAATGGTCAGGAACGGCAGCTGGCGGCCCACCATCTGGCCGATCTCGAAGCTGTCCAGCCCGGTCACCTGGCCCGCCACCAGAATAGGAATACCCATCGCGCCGAACGCCACCGGGGCGGTGTTCACAATCAGGCACAGGCCAGCGGCATACAGCGGGTTAAAGCCCAGCCCGACCAGCAGGGCGGCGGTGATCGCCACCGGCGCGCCAAATCCTGCCGCCCCTTCAAGGAATGCCCCGAAGGAGAAACCGACAATCAGCATCTGTAAACGCTGGTCCGGTGTAATAGAGAGAATCGACGAGCGAATAATGTCGAACTGCCCGGTTTTCACCGAGATTTTGTAGACAAAGACGGCGGCGATGATGATCCACGCAATCGGCCACAGGCCGTAGAAGAAACCATACACCACGGAGGCCAGCGCGCGATCGACCGGCATTTTATAGAAGAACAGCGCCACCAGCAGGGCGATGGCAACGGTGTACGTTGCGGCAAGGTAGCCCTTCAGCTTGAGCTTTATCAGCGCAAAGAAGAAGAACAGGATCGGTAGCGATGCGATCAGGCTCGACAGCCAGATATTCCCGGCCGGATCGTAGTTTTGTTGCCAGAGGCTCATGCAGGTCTCCTGAGGACCACACAGGTGTTCGTCGGGTGAGTCTCTGCTCATCTCAGCGTCACACTTCGTGTAAAAGTGGTCCTTCCAATATTGTGATGTAGGGTTAATGGCAATAAATGGTTAACCAAGTGTTGCTATTCAGCAATGATTTTGTGAAGTGGAGCATCGAAACTGTGAACGATGGATAGCTTTACGCATGATTGGTAGGACCAAAATCGCAAAATCAACTCACCGTGTGCGTTGGGAGCGGTAGTCAGGTGGAGGGCATTACTTGCGCCTTTTGAGCAGATACGGCGCGTAAAAGAGGTTGAATAAAATGGGGAGGTGATAACATTGCGTGAATCGAATGAGGTTTGTTTGTTTTATTTGTGTTTTTGAAAAGCTGTGTATGTGCTGTCTCTTATACACATCTCCGA